>CAJPST010000140.1 GCA_905373425.1 uncultured Mesocricetibacter sp. | reverse complement strand
GTTTATTGCTTCGGCAGATCGATTTAGCCGATCACGAAGATATTGCTGACATTGTCGGAGTGGACGTTTCGACCATAAGCAAATGGAAAACAGATCGGCGGATTGAAAAGACCGCAAAACTGCTTTTTGCATTGGGCTTTAAACTCGTTCCGCAATCCGATGTGTTTATGGACGTGGAACATATTGAAACGGTTTTTGATTTGGCTGGTAAAGGTTTACTGGCTGAAAAAGAACGGATTTTAGGGCAATAAAAAAACCACCGTTACAGCGGTGGCTAATTAATTAAAGGAGTTCTTAAAACATGGAAAATATTAACCAAAACGAGAAAACAAGTCAAACACAATCAGCACAGATTTTAAAAGCACTTAAAAACGGCGAAAAATTAACGCACTTAGACGCAGAAAAGCGCTTTAACTGCTTACGCCTTGGCGCACGTATCTACGACCTCAAAAAACGCGGTCATAACATCATCAGCAAAATGATTACCGTGCCAAGTGGTAAGCGTGTTGCACAGTATTGGTTGGAGGTGTCGCATGAAGCGGTTTAATAGACCAGTAAGAATCGATGTGCTTTTGGCACTTTATTGTAAAAAATTAGCTAAACAAGGGGGAAAGAATGAAACCAAGTGATTCACTACGATTCATGGGTAAGCCGGTGGCGTATTACAAAAATCTTTCTCGTTATTTGGGCGGTGCAACGGCGGCGATTTTGTTTTCCCAATTATTTTACTGGAGCGATAAAACAGACAATCCGGAAGGCGTTTATAAACAGCTTGATGAACTATGCGAAGAAACAGGCTTGACGCTTGAAGAACTGCGCACGGCAAGAAAAAAACTCAGAGAAAGAAACGTTTTAATTGAAACCCATAAACGCCTTGAGCACAAGATCTATTTTCGTATTGATTTTGATGCTTTTGACGCATTAATTGCCGAATTTGGCGAACTTGACAATCCCGATTCCCCGAAACAGGAAAATCCCACTCCCCGAAATGGGGAATCCCGATTTGGGGAACAGGGGAAAACCGATTTCGTTATTGATCAAGAGAATACTACATTAGATTACAACACTAGATTACATACACAAAATAATAATCCCCTTCCCCTTACGGGTCAGGGTCAATCTGCTGACGCAGATAAATCGGAGGTGGCTTCGCCTGCAAATAAAAAATTATCGATTGATTATGACGCTATCGTCGATGAGTTTAATCAAGCCGTTGACGGCACTCCGATCCCCAAAGTCAAGGTTATTTCCGAACAGCGCAAAAAACTTGTGCTAAGCATTGCCAAGCTGTTTAAAAAACAATTTGGGAACTGTGAAACGGAAACGTTCCGTGGGTATTTTGATGATTTCATCCGGCAAGCAAATCAACGCCGTGACAGATTTTATTACGGCGGTGGGCCAACAGGCTGGGTGGCTGATTTTGATTACATACTCAAACAAAAAACGTTTGTAAAAACCTATGAGGACGCGCTATGACCAACCAAAACAGCAAAAATCTGGCCTATGAAGTTGAATTTAGCCTGATCGGCTCGTTATTGGTCAGCAGATTAAACTCGGCAGCGCGTGAAGCGATTGAATGGTTAACGCCTGAAATGTTCGCAACAGCGCAATTAGGGGCGATTTTCGGGGCAATAAAAAAACAAGCCTTAAAAGATAACCTGATTGATATTGTCTTGCTCAACAGCGATTACGGGCAAGATTTTGCAATGCTTGCAGAGATTACACGTAAAACTTACAGCGCGGCAAATTTACGCGGGTATGCGGAAAAGGTGATGCAGTTTTATCAACGCCGCGAAGCACAAAAGATTTTTATTCGGGTCGCCGATGTGCTTAATAAAAACCACGCCGACAAAGTCGACGTAGAAATTGACAAGGGATTAGCAGAATTATCTCGTCTTAGTGCTAAAAGCGAGAAGGTTACTCCACTTGCCATGAGTGAGTTATTGGATGGTTATGTTGATTTAATCGAGGAACGGGCAAAACCGACGTTTAAAGACCGTTTATTGTTTACCGGTAATCAGGCATTAGACGAGCGTCTAGGCGGCATTGGTGAAACGGATATTTGCATTGTGGCAGGTCGTCCTGGTATGGGTAAAACTGAAACCGCTATCACGTTTACAAAGAACATCCTTGAGCAGGGCGGTTCAGTCTTATTTTTCTCGCTTGAGATGAGCAAGGAGCAGATTTTAGACCGCCTTGTGGCCAGTGTCGGTGGGCTTAATTCTTATAAGATTCGAAATCCTGAAAAAATGAATGATGAAGACTTTGCCTTACTTGGTAATGGGATTAATAAATTATATGACAAGAACCTGTTCATCGTTGATAAAAGCGGTCTTGATATGAATCGGATCATCAACATTGCAGAACGTCATTTGAGCGAGAAAGGCAAATTGAAAGCGGTAGTGATTGATTATATCGGTTTAGTGAGACATGGTGAATTAAGTGGAAAAATTAACCGCACTTACCAAATCGCCGACAGCATGGAGAAACTTAAAACTTTTACGAAGGATAATCATGTTCCGGTGATTTTATTGGCTCAATTAAATCGTGGAGCAGAAAACAGTAGACCGACTAATGCTGACTTACGAGATAGTGGAAGTCTAGAACAGGACGCTAGCCAAATTATCATGGTGCACAACCAGCGCGACAAGGAAAGCGGGGCGCCATCTAGATATACGGAGTGGGTTGTCACTAAAAATAGGTTTGGCACAAACGGTGTGGCATACGTTGAATTTAGACATGGTCAGTTCATCGAGTGCGACCAGCAATTGGCGAATGAAGAGCTCACCAGAAAAGATGACAAGCCTAGAGCTTACATAAAAACATACGGAAAGGCGGCGTAATCATGGGAAAACTCACTATAAACGACCTGGTAGAGAAAGGTTACTACAAAGATTTTGCGAGTATCACAAAAGCGCTTGGAGTAACGAGACAAGTCGCATATGTCTGGCGACGTTGTTTTGAAGGCACCATCCCCGAAAGATACGTGGAAGACATTTGTAAGCACGCTGCAAAGTCATTGAAAAGCTCTGAATTATCTATTCGTAAAGTAGAGGTTTGTCAGAAAGGGCAAGCATTTAAGCACCCGAAGATAGCAGATAAAAAACTCTCGACTTACCTTTTAACGCAAGCAGGGATAGCAAGATGACAGATTTTGATAAGAACGCATGGCAGACGCCTAAATATGTTTTTAACTGGTTGCGGCGTAAATTTGGATGGTTTGATTTGGATGGGTGTGCAGACGCTAACAATGCCTTATGTTGTCGCTATATTGGCGAACAAGGAACGGATGACGATGAGAATTTATCTATTGCCCCTGATTTCTTAGCCGACAACCTTTTTGATTTGTTACTCGATGAAGTCGCTGAAATGTGCTCTTTCCCTCTGCGAATTTTCGTCAACCCTCCATACAGCAACCCGACGCCATTTGTTAAGCGAGCTGCCGAATTACGCAAGGCAGGTTATTTCGTGGTGATGTTGTTGCCAATGGATAAAACGACAGAATGGTTTGAGATTATCCGAAAAGAGGCCAATGAGGTGATCGATATTGTTGGGTTTATTGATGATAAGGGCAAGTATAACTCTGGTCGGATTAAGTTTATTAACCCTATCACGGGCAAGAAAGGGGCAAGTAATAACAAAGGCTCAATGATTGTTGTTTTTGACCCATGTGCTGATGACTTTGTTCAGAGGGCGGTAAGTATCGGACACATTCAAGAGTGCGGTGGTTACGAATCGTGAAAATTCCAATGATTAAAAACGCTGGTGGGGTATTGTGCCCCGCTGATGAGATATATCTAGATAAACTCAAGAGACTTGAGAACGGCGGGCTTTACGAGATAGAGCTAAAAAAAACAAACAACCCAAAACTACACCGGAAGTTATTCGCATTTTTTAAATTCTGCTTTGACCATTATTCCGCAGAAGAAACAGATTTAGGGTGCGCCGATGAGGTTAAGCAGTTTAATCACTTTCGCAAGAGACTAACTATCCTTGCCGGTTTCTTTGACGAGTTTTTGAATTTTGACACTGGAGAAATTCACAAGGAAGCACAAAGCCTAAAATGGGATGAGATGGACGATATTGAACGCGGAGAGTGTTTGAAAGCGGTAATTAATGCAGCAATCAAGCATATTTTTAAAAACACAAAAGACGAGAACGTCATAAATCAGCTTTATGCGTTTTTCTGGTAGGAAGGGATTTTACGGGAGATAGCAATGTTTTTATTTTTACTATCAGCGCAAATCTAAATTATCCCATTACTGCTATGTTGCTATGCTCTATGCGTGTCTTATTGCGTTTGGCGCGTTGGCATTAGGTAGTGTTTTTTATTTGGTTAAATGGATTGGTGATTAAGTGTTAAGCAATTACAAACAGGGGAGAGTAGCTGTAAAACTCCGTAATGGAGACGCTGCGGAGATTTACAGTATCACTTACTCGCACGATGTCGAGGTGATAAACGGTTGTCGGGTAGATAGTCAAGGCAATAAACATCCGGTGCGTTGGTATAGGGACGGTAGCTACAGTCAGGCGGAGGATAGCCCGTTTGATGTAGTGGAGGTTAAGTGTGAATGAAAAAGCTAAAGCGGAAAATAAAAGAACGCCGTCAGATTTGGAATTGGCACTGGCAAGACAGGTTAAAGACTGGCGCAAATGGCGACAAGGAAGTAATGGGAAAGTAATTAGTGGTGTGATGTATGGCAAAAGTGCGGTCGAAAAAGTGTAAGGTTTGTGAACAGGAGTTTATCCCTCGCAATAGGTTTCAAAAAGCCTGCTCTATTGAATGTGCTATCAAATTATCCCGAAAAAACGCACAGGAAGAACACGACAGAGCAGAAAAGAAAAAGCTAAAGGAGCGTAAGGTTAAATTAAAAAGTCGTGCAGAATGGCTTAGAGAAGCTCAAGAGATATTTAATAAATTTATTCGGCTGCGTGACAAAAACGAGCCATGCATCAGCTGCGGTCGGTATCATCAAGGGCAATGGCACGCCGGGCATTATCGTAGCGTAGGAGCTTGCCCTGAATTGCGGTTTTGTGAGCTGAATGTTTGGAAACAATGCTCTCCTTGCAATAACCATAAAAGCGGTAATGCGATCGAATATCGAATTAATCTAGTGAAAAGAATCGGAGCGGAAAAAGTCGAATGGTTGGAGCGACACGACCATGAGCCAAAGAAATACACCGTCGAAGAGTGTAAAGAAATCATTAAATATTACAAAGCTAAAGTTAAAGAGTTAGAGGTCTAAATGCGTAAATTTAGCGAATTGGAACTGACCGAGGAGCAAGAAGAATTTGTTGATGAATGGATGTACAAGTGGGGGGCTTGGGTGCGCTCCGGGAGACTAGATAAGCCAGAACTAAATATTATTGCCAAGTTAATGCAATCAGTAATTCCGGCTGAACCAATTGAGCCTATTTGTGATGATGATACTGGGTTTATGATTAGCCAAACTATTGAAATGTTTTTTGGTAAAAATGACAAACTCTTGCACTTCATTGTTTTTGCATATTATGTAAACAAGAGAAGTATTAATTTTATAGCGAGACATCTACATAACAAAGCCAAGGCCAAGGAAATGAAACCATGCGCGGGCAAGTCCAATGTGCGAGTGCCAAGTTTTAGGACAATCTATCGTGAAGTAGAAAAAGAAATGAATTTGGCAAAAGCAATAATTCACGAATTGCTTGTAACTTGCTTTGTTATTCTGAAAAATGGTAGGGAAAATGCAAAAA
>CAJPST010000139.1 GCA_905373425.1 uncultured Mesocricetibacter sp. | reverse complement strand
GATTCAACGTTCGCTGAACGATCCCTAACTTCGGTGATATCAAAAATTCGCACCCGTAAATCCGCAATTTGTTTGGACAAACCTTTGATCAGCGTATCTTGCGGCAGCGCCTGACGTTGTTTGTTGATAATGCGCGATAAAACCAAGGTTCCCTGTAGAGAGCTGATTTGTTCGTTAATATTTTGCTGAGTTTGCTGCAAATTATCCAGTACGTTTTTAATTCTCAAGCTATCTTGAGATAATTGATTCAATTGAGTCGTTTGCGTCAATAATTCTTGGCTAATTCGCGTATTGAACTCTAATTCACGCTTTAGCACCGGATTAATATCCGCATTTTTTTCCTCTAACCGAGCTGCTTGTTCCAGCTGGCTTTTCGATTCCTGCAGATTTTTTTCATTAATCGCCGTTTGTAATTCAGTTAACTGTGCCTGGAGTGCTTGTTGTTCAAGATTTTTCTCCTCAACTTGACTGCTATAAAGCCGCGTTAAATCGTCGTTTCCATCCAATAAAATGCGATTATATTCGTCTTTGAGCCCAATTAACGCCAATTCTGCGTTATATTTCATACGCAGAGACGGAATCGTTGCGGATTTTGCTAATTCAGCATTAATTTGTTGGGTACGGTTCAAATTCTCCGTTAACCCAGCCTGCGCACGTTCGGGCGCACTCTTCTGCGCGGATAAACTGCTGTTCAAATCCGCAAGTTCGGTTTGCATCTGCTGAATTTTTTGTTGCGTTGTTGCTAATTTGGTTTGTAATTCGGCGATAGTAAATTTTTCTAAATTATCATTTTTTTTAACCGCACTTTGCGCCTTCAACTTCTCGATATTGGCTTGACTACTTTTAATACCGTCTGCAGCCGTAGCAATTTGTTTTTTAAGCTGCGCATTGGTATTTTTCTGCTCTTCCGTATCCGCCAATATTGTTAATGCGCCTTCTAAATTAGCAATTATTGGCTTATTGGTCTGCTCGTTTTCCTTATCGTTTTTTAGCGCTTCCAACTGTACTTTAATATCCTGTTCTACAGGCACTTCGGCACTTGACGCGAACTTCGAAAAAGCCAATAAAGCCAAACCAAATAAAACCGAACGATATATTTTTTTTATTAGCATATAAATTATTTTCCTAATATTTTCTGTAATTCCGTTTTCAACAATTGTCTCGACACCTTTATGCCTCCTTTCCGCAGCATCTCGTCATTTAGCGGATAATACGCAACGGGCTGTTTAAATTTTTCAATTTTATCTGACAGCCAAACATGTAAGTTATTCACCGCACTTTGAAAAAAATCACTGCCAACGTCTGATGCGAATTTAATCATCGCCACCGGGCGTTGCCCGAATTCTGCTTCATTCAACGGCAATACAAAAACCTGTTCTACGCCGACAAATTGTTGAATAAGTCGTTCAATTTCTTCAGGTTGAATATTCTCGCCACCTGAAATAAACATATTATCCAAACGCCCTAAAATTTGTAGTTCACCGTTAATTAGACGACCTTTATCCTTAGTCTGCAACCAACCTTGCGAATTCACGAGCGGTTTGATTTTACCATTTTGCCAATATCCTAAACCTAAACCCGCCCCACGTAGCCAAATTTCATCATCAATCAAACAATATTCCCGACCATTAAGTGGCTGTCCGACACCCGGTTTTCCGTCACTTTTTTTCGCAAACACAGTGGAGGCGGTTTCCGTCATTCCATAACCGGTATAACTTTGAATTCCTAACCTATTGAGTTGTTCGGTTAAATCCGTCGGAATTTGGGTTCCGCCGAGTAAAATATGATGCAATTTGAAATTCGCAACCGGTTTTTCTTTCACATAAAGTAAAAAGCGTTGCAATTGAGTAGGAACAAAAGAAGCATGAGTTACTTGCAGAGCGGAATCATAAAAATCCCCCCCGGGCAAATGTAATTCTGCACCTTGCAACAACCAGCGCCACACAATCCCCTGTCCAGAAACGTGATACAAAGGTAACGACAACAACCAAGCGCAATTGAAATCAAAACACGTTAATTCACATACCCCTCGCGCATTGTCCAAATGCGCCTGCACCTCGTGCACTACTGCTTTCGGCATACCGGTGGAACCGGATGTGAGCGTCATGGTTAACGCTTTTGATGCAAAGTGCGGTAAATTTTTTTCCGATTTTATAAAAACCGCTTTACCGGCTTCGATTTCTATCCGCAACGCAATCTGATTTTGAACACAAATTTGCTCTTTTTTATCTGCCTGAAATGCCGGATTAAGCCCTAACACACGATTATTTAACTGCAATACTGCCAAATAGTAACACAACAAATCAAGACTATTTTTACCACACAACGCCACACCGCAACCACCGTTTATGCTTTGTTGCTGCAGGAAACTTACGCTTTCATTAATTCTTTCAGCTAATTCCCGCCAGCTAAAAACATGCCCTAACGAATGATCCCGCAAGGCGATTTTATCTGCAAAATCGGAATTTGCATATTGCTGCCAGAGGTACATATCTCCCTTTAATCCACGGTAAAATAGGTTCTGATTTCGTTAATTAAACTTTCCGGCAATTGCATAAATTGCATCGTGCGTTCCAGCATTAACATTTTACGCGCACTATTAGTATTGGTTATCACCCAATATGGAGTATTAGGAATTGGTTTAGGTTTGGTGTGATTACCCGCCGCCAGCAAAGTGGCTTCGTCTCGAGCAAAATAAGTGCGGGAACGCCCCTGCGAAGCCTCTTGCGCAATAGCTTGAGCAAAACTATCGGAATTATTGTGATACAACGCCGTCAGTAAAGCTAAAAAACGATTTACCGCCGTGCTTTCTTGTTGAAAATCCACCGAATTCAACAATTGACGGACTCTATCGACGGTTTGTTGAATAGCATCGTCGGTTTGTCGCGGAACCTCCGTTACTAAAGGCGGATTAGAATGTATATCTTCATCAAATAATGCTGCTTCCTGCTCGACTAAAACAGCCGAATTTTCGACCGCACTTTCCGCCGTATCGTAGCTTGCTTCCAGCAATGGCTCCGGGCTTTTCAACAGATTTGGAGCAGTGTTCACCGGTTGTGACGTGTGCATCTCTTGTGCGGTTTGAACTTTTGGTAAGGGGGACGATAATAACAAACGACGCAAAATATCCGACGTACTCTCATGGACATATTGAGCTTGTGCGGCTATATGTTGATAAAGCGCTTCGTCGATTTCGATAATTTTCATTTCGTCATACTCCGTCCATTGAATCGGTTAAACCACTTGATTAAATAGAAATTTTACTACATTATAACCACTTATTCACAAATTCTCTACGCGAAAATGACAGATAGCTCCGATTTACTCCATTACCAATTTCAGCCCGCGCCACAACCAAACAACCGCCCTACATTAGTTTTTATCCATGGCTTATTCGGTGACATGAATAATCTCGGGGTAATAGCTCGCGCATTTAGTAAAAGCCATGATATTTTACGCCTAGATTTACGCAATCACGGGCAGAGCTTCCACTCCGATAATATGAATTACAACCTAATGGCACAGGACTTATTGCGTTTATTGGCATACTTAGAACTGAATAACGTCGTTCTTATCGGTCATTCAATGGGGGGGAAAACCGCTATGACTGCCGCATCATTACAACCCGAACGAATTGATAAACTGGTCGTGATTGACATTGCCCCCGTAAAATACGGAGCGCACGGCCACGATGACGTTTTTGCTGCATTATTAGCGGTAAAACATTCAAGTGCGCAAAACCGCCAGGAAGCAAAGCCATTACTTGCGCTACATATTCATGATCAAGCAGTGCAGCAGTTTATGCTAAAATCTTTTGATCCGGCTTCAAACGAGAAATTTCGTTTTAATTTGACCGCACTTTGGCAAAATTATCATGAACTCGTTGATTGGCAACCTTGTCATTTTGATAAACCGACTATGTTTATTAAAGGGACGCAGTCGAATTACATTATGCCTGAGTACACACAAACGACATTAGCTCAGTTTCCACAAGCCAGTGCGTTCACTATAAACGGCGGACATTGGATTCATGCGGAAAAACCCGATGCGGTAATCCGAGCAATTGAACGCTTTATCAAATAATTAAAATAGGAATATCCTTACAAAGGATGTAAATTTACTGTTTTACTCAAGTCTGATTTATGATATATTCATTCCAATTCTCAACTCGGTTTATCATTCTCAATTGGACTATGCCGAAAAGATAAAATGGTAATTTAATTATATTTCGGCAAGCGGTATTTCGATGGATTGACATAATGGCAAAACAAGAGGCAGACAGCATTACGCTTGATCCTTTTGCAAATATACCAAAAGTCGGAAGACCGAAAACTAATCCGTTAAGCCGTGAACAGCAACTCCGTATCAACAAACGTAATCAGTTACGACGCGACAAGTCCTGCGGATTAAAACGCATCGAATTGAAGTTACATACGAATTTAGTTGAGCAATTAGAAAGTTTAGCTTCGGCAAAAAAACTCAGCCGTGGTGAGTTAATCGAAACGATTTTACAACATTATTTAAATATTCAAATGAACGGGAAATAACATGGCGATTGTCGGTTTATTTTATGGTAGCGATACGGGGAATACCGAAAATATCGCAAAAATTATTCAAAAACAATTAGGCAGTGACCTGGTTGATATTCGTGATATTGCGAAAAGCACAAAAGAAGATATTGAAGCCTATGATTTTCTCATCATCGGTATTCCAACTTGGTATTACGGTGAGGCTCAATGCGATTGGGATGATTTTTTCCCAACCTTGGAAGAAATTGATTTTACGGATAAATTAGTCGCAATTTACGGTTGTGGCGATCAAGAAGATTATGCCGAATATTTTTGCGATGCAATGGGCACGGTACGCAATATCATTGAGCCTCACGGTGCAACAATTGTCGGTTATTGGCCAACAGAAGGATATACTTTTGAAGTATCTCAAGCTTTAGTAGACGACAATACTTTTGTTGGGTTATGTATTGATGAAGATCGTCAACCTGAACTCACTGCACAGCGGGTAGAAAAATGGGTTAAACAGGTTTATGACGAAATGTGTTTGGCCGAATTGGCATAATAACAGCTTAGTGCAAGGGAGCCTGAAATGTCAGAAGAAAACATTAAATTATTGAAAAAGGTCGGTCTGAAAATTACTGAGCCGCGTTTAACCATTCTTGCTTTAATGCAAGAACATAAAATGCAGCATTTTTCTGCCGAAGACGTATATAAAATGCTGTTGGAAAAAGGTGATGAAATTGGTTTAGCGACAGTTTATCGTGTATTAAACCAATTCGATGAAGCCAAAATTTTGATCCGTCACAATTTTGAAGGAAACAAATCTGTTTTCGAACTGGCTCCGACTGAACATCACGACCATATTATCTGTGTAGATTGTGGCAAAGTGTTTGAATTTAATGACGAATTAATTGAAAAACGTCAAAAGGAAATCAGCCGCGAACACGGTATCGAACTGGAAAATCACAGCTTATATCTCTACGGAAAATGTAGTGATATTGAAAAATGTGACAAATGACCTTATTAAGACAATATAAAAAAATGCGGTGAAAACTCACCGCACTTTCGTAATATTAATTATTGCGACATCATTAGGCCCAATAAAAACATTCCGAGATGCTCTTCAGGGATCACATTACCATTGAATTTAAGCTCGTTGTTTTCTAATATTAAAGATGTGCCAATGGATTGCCCATTATCAACGATTGCTTGTTGCTGTACAC
>CAJPST010000138.1 GCA_905373425.1 uncultured Mesocricetibacter sp. | reverse complement strand
GTTTAAGTGCTGAGCAAGTTGATCGCCTAAAAGAAGAATTCGCTATTTATGCCGTGCGTTCAGGTCGCATCAATGTGGCAGGGTTAACGGAAGATAATATTCGATATCTGTGTGAAAGCATCATAAAAGTGCTGTAATTTAATAAAAAGTGCGGTCAATTTTGACCGCATTTTTTTGTATTTATTGAGATGAATAATCCAATTATGTTCATATCATAGTGACTCTTTAAATCACAATCTATTAATCTTATAGAATGTTAATTGCTTGACTAAATACGACGAGCCTGCCAATAAGCTTTTTTCCAATAAGGACTTTCCAACGAAGAATAAATTACTCCGCCTTTAGTTGAAGCGTGCAGAAACTTATCCTCTTTCACATAGATACCCACATGATAGCCGTTCAATCCACGCCCTGTCTTAAAGAAAACCAAATCACCCGTTTGAATTTCGTCTTTATCAATAAAATGCCCATAGTTGGCTTGATCTTTGGTCATTCTAGGCAAAGAAATATTAAACCGATCCATAAAAGTCGTTTGCACAAAGCCTGAACAATCAACTCCGTGGCGAGTTTGTCCCCCCACTACATATGGTGTTCCCTGCCATTCATTTTGTTGCTCACTTAATAAGGCCATCACCATAATGGGATCATTTAGTTGCCCCTTATATCTGATAGCTGAATAATTCGAACAGGCGGTTAAGGTAAGAATGCTTGTGATCAAAACAACTGATTTCAGCGAAAAACGCATTATTTTCTCCACATTACGAAAAAGCTATCTATAAGATAGATAGCTTTGATAAGTAAATTACTCAGTCTTTCGGCTTAGCTTTCTCAACCCGAGCACGTAATTTTTGTCCCGGTCGAAATACTACTACTCGACGAGCTGACACAGGCACATTCTCCCCGGTTTTAGGATTACGCCCTGGACGAGAAGCCTTATCACGCAATTCAAAATTACCAAACCCTGATAATTTAACGTCATTGCCACTTTCTAACGCTACACGGATTTCTTCAAAGAAGGTTTCCACCAAATTCTTGGCTTCCGACTTAGTCAAGCCATGCTTTTCAATTAAGTTGGCTGCAATTTCTACTTTGGTTAATGTCATAATTTAATCTCTCAAGTAAGCATTAAAACGTCGTTTTAATTCGGTTAATACAACAGAAATGACCGCATTAATCTCTTCTTCTTCAAGGGTTTTTTCATTATCTTGGATTGTTAAACTAATTGCAAGACTCTTCTGCCCTTCGGCGATTCCTTGCCCTTGATATACATCAAATAAATTAACATTAGTAAGTTTTTCTCCCGCTACAGCTCTACATGCTTCAATAATATCGCCGGATGGCACATTTTCCGCGACAATCAGAGCCAAATCACGACGGTTTGCCGGGAATTTTGAAATTTCTTTCGCATTCGCTACATCACGTTGTGAAATTTTATCAATTAACACTTCACAGGTAAAAACTTTGCCATTCAAACCAATTTTTTGCGCGATTGACGGGTGAATTTGTCCGATAAATCCAATTTCTTCATCTCCCAGCATAATTGCCGCAGACTGCCCTGGATGAAATGCCGAATAGGCTTTTGCAACAAATTTTACTTTATTTCCGGTTGAGGTTAAAGATAATAAATTCTCTAAATAACCTTTTAAATCAAAGAAATCTGCATTTTCTGATTTACCTGCCCAATGCTCATTTAATCTCGCTCCTGTCATTACGGCAGAGAATACTCTTTCCTGACGTACGCCAAATTCGGCATTCGCATCAGGAATAAAACGTAATCCGGCTTCAAATAATCGTACACGGGTTTGTTGGCGGTTTTGATTATATAATACGGCCCCTAATAAACCTGTTAATAGAGAAAGCCGCATTGCCGACATTTCACTTGAAATCGGGTTTGGTAAAATCAGTGCTTCCTGATTCGGGTGCAACAAAGTCTGAATTTTAGGATCTACAAAGCTATAAGTGATTGCTTCATGGAAATCACAACTGACCAGTGCGGTTTTAATGCGAGATAAATCCACGTCTGCTTCTTTATGTTCGCGCATTCTTAAATGCGCCAAAGGGGCATTGTTCGGGATGCTGTTATAGCCATAAATACGAGCTACTTCTTCGATCAAATCTTCTTCGATTTCAATATCAAAACGCCAGCTTGCAGAAGTTACCGTCCAAACATCATCAGCATATTGTACTGGGAACCCCAAACGTTGGAAAATATCAGTCACGATTTCGGTTTCAATGTGGTGTCCCAATAAGGCATCTAATTTGTGACGACGTAATTGAACTTGTTTAACTTTCGGTAAATGCTGTTCGCTCACTGCTTCGCAAATTTCACCTGCTTCACCACCGCAAATTTGTAATAAAAGTGCGGTCGCTTTTTCCATTGCTTTTCGAGGCAGTTCAAAATCCACTCCACGTTCAAAACGATGGGAAGAATCAGTATGCAAACCATATTGTCGTGCACGCCCGGTAATCGCAAGCGGAGCAAAGAATGCCGCTTCTAAAATTACGTCTTTGGTTTCACGGGTCACGCCACTTGCCAGACCGCCAAAAATTCCAGCCATTGCAAGCGGACCTTTTTGATCGGCAATTAACAAAGTGTTGGGCTGTAATTTAGCTGTTGTTCCATCTAACAACACCAATTCTTCGCCTTCTTTCGCCATACGTACTTGCACGGGTTGAGCTATCTTTGCTGCATCAAAAGCGTGCATCGGCTGTCCAAGTTCTAATAAAATATAATTAGTAATATCTACAATAGGATCGATGGAACGCAATCCGCAACGACGTAATTTTTCTTTCATCCAAATCGGTGTCGGCACATTCACATTAACATTTTTTACCGCACGTAATAAATAACGAGGGCAAGCTTCCGCTGCGACAACTTCAATTCCGACTCGCTCATTGATTGTTGCCTTTACCGGTTCAAAGTGCGGTTGATTTAAAGTCAGTTTATTTACTACGGCAATTTCCCGTGCCACTCCAGCAATACTCAAGCAATCCGCACGGTTCGGAGTTAAGCTGATTTCAACCGCCTGATCGTCTAATTTCAAATATTCACGCAGCTCTGTTCCTATCGGTGCATCCTGAGGTAATTCAATGATTCCGCTATGATCTTCGGAAATTCCCAATTCACTGTATGAACAAAGCATTCCTTCCGACGGCTGGCCACGTAATTTCGTTTTCTTAATTTTAAAATTACCCGGCAATATTGCACCTTCTACCGCACAAGCTACTTTCAACCCTTGACGACAATTCGGTGCACCACACACAATGTCTAACAAGTGGTCACCACCGACATTAACTTTGGTCACTCGCAATTTATCTGCATCGGGATGTTGCGCACACTCTACTACTTCACCAACAATTACACCCGAAAACTCACCGGCAACAGCTTCAACACCATCCACTTCCAAACCAAGCATGGTGATTTGCTCGCACAATTGTTCTGTATTAATCGCCGGGTTCACCCATTCCCGAACCCATTGTTCACTGAATTTCATTATTATCTCTCACTCTAAATTATTTAAACTGTTTTAAGAAACGAAGATCGTTTTCGAAGAAAGCACGTAAATCCGTGACATTGTAACGAAGCATGGTTAAACGCTCTACTCCCATTCCTACGGCAAAACCTGAATATTCGTTAGGATCGATGCCCACATTCCGCAGCACATTCGGATGTACCATACCGCAACCTAAAACCTCTAACCACTTGCCATTTTTTCCCATCACATCCACTTCTGCTGAAGGTTCGGTAAACGGGAAATAGGACGGGCGGAAGCGCACTTGCAAATCTTCTTCGAAAAATGCTCGTAAGAAATCATGTAGTAGCCCCTTTAATTCAGTAAAGTTAGCATTTTTATCCACATAAAGTAATTCGATTTGATGGAACATTGGCGTGTGGGTTTGGTCGTAATCATTACGATATACACGTCCCGGAGCCATAATACGAATCGGAGGTTGTTTTTTCTCCATTGTGCGGATTTGTACGCCTGACGTTTGGGTTCTTAACAATAATTCGGGGTTAAACCAAAAAGTATCATGATCTGCGCGCGCAGGGTGATGTTTAGGAATATTCAATGCATCAAAATTATAATAATCGCTCTCGATTTCAGGTCCGCTTTCCACCGAAAATCCCAATTCGGAAAAGAACTTCGTCACTCGCTCAATCGTAATAGTCACCGGATGCAATCCACCGATTTCTACTTTTCGCCCCGGTAAGCTTACATCAACTTTCTCCTTTTCCAACTGTGCATTCAGCGCGACTTGCTCAAATTCCTCTTTTTTGGCATTTAAAATATCCAATACTGCTTGTTTAGCTTCATTAATTTTTGCACCAATTACCGGACGTTCTTCCGCAGCCACATCGCGCAAGCCTTGCATTAACTGAGTAAAATGTCCCTTTTTACCAAAATATTCCACACGAAACGCTTCTAAAGCATCCAACCCTTTATTATGCAATTCGTCTAACGCAGCACGCGCCTGCTCTGTAATTTCTTTTAGGTTTTGCATACCTTCCCTCTAAATTTAAATTCGTATAAATTCAATCTTATCAATAATAATACTAACTTGTTAAAAAATCACGTTTTTATTACTTTTTTCAGAAAATAACTAAAAAATAGACCGCACTTTGGAACGTTTTCAGCGTAATTTGGACAAAAATAAAGGCAATCCTAAGATTGCCTTGGTTAAAACCGATAAAATCAGCCTTGTGTTTTATCTTTTATCGTAGGACTGGCAGAATTTTTAATTACTGATTGCACACCGTTTTCTGCAGCTGCTCGTGAGGAATAATATTCGCTACGACCGATCTCTTGGTGATTCCGAGCTTTCAAAATGAAATATGGCTCACCATTTTTGTTGTTTCTAAATTCAAAATTTTTCTCATCTACTCCGTTCTTTTGCACAGAGGCGATACCGTTTTCTGCCGCCTGGCGGGTTTTATACAGCTCACTAGTTAAAATTACCTGACTGTTAGCTGCTTTCAGATTAAAGAAAAATTGTCCGTCTTTAGCTAACTTTAATTCATACCAACCTAATGCCATTTTTTTGTCTCCTTACATAAGGGGTTAAACAATTTCGGAAAATAATTTTCCGATACAAATCATAAAGTTTTCGTCTAAATTTTCAACCATTTTTTGTTATATCCTCATTTAACCGTTCGGAGTCCACCAAATCGCCCAACCGAATATACCCAATGCAACAATAATCATTAAATAATCGTAAAACAAATAAAATTTAGAAACAGTTTCCTGCATTGTCTGATTTCGACGATGTAACCACTTCAAACTGTTGATCATCATATTTATAAAAGAAAAGAAGAAAAGGCATATTATCAACAATAACACTAATAAAAAAGCTTTATGCTGAAGAAACCCGATTTTAGAAGCAAACCATATCCAACCGAATATTGCACAAAAAAATAGCAAACCGTGCCAACTTTTAAAAGCGCGGCGATTACGATAGCACAATGTAAAAATACCGCCCGTGATCAGGCTGTATAAAATATTGGTTAAAATTTCCATTATTCATCATCCTTAAATATATTTTGAATTACACCAACTACAGAATTTCGCTGAAAAAACTGACCGCACTTTGGTGAACATGTTATGTGAAATTGTCGGTTTTGATAGCAAAAATCCAACGCATAAGCGTGCAGATAAGTGCGGTCGCTTTTTTCCTCTTTTTTCTCGCCATAAAGTTCATCACCTAAAATAGGGCTACCGAGACTTTTCATTGCAACACGTAACTGATG
>CAJPST010000137.1 GCA_905373425.1 uncultured Mesocricetibacter sp. | reverse complement strand
CCTGTTTTAACAAAAACAACCTATCGGGGACTGTTGAATTAGTTGATCACTACATAATACCGAAAAAACATAGTGTTTTTTAACCGCTCTTTTTTGATGCGAATAAACTCGTTATGGTTTAATCAAATGTTTGCGCATTTTAATGTTAATCATTTCAACCACAACGGAGAATGCCATAGCGAAGTAGATATAGCCTTTCGGAATATGGAAATCCAGACTTTCAGCAATAAGCGTAACGCCGATAAGAATGAGGAATGACAGGGCTAATACTTTTAGTGTTGGGTGAGTATCTACGAAGTCACCGATTGGTTTAGCCGCAAACATCATCACACCGACGGCAGCGATGATAGCGATAATCATCACTTGAATATTATCCACCATACCTACAGCGGTAATTACGGAATCAAGGGAGAAAACAATATCTAAAATAGCGATTTGCGCTAAGATAGCCGTGAACCCTACTTTTTTAACTTTGACTTCGGTTTCGTTTTCATCGTGTGGTGTCATTGCATGGTGAATTTCATGGGTACTTTTGGCAACTAAGAATAGCCCTCCGACAAGTAAAATGATGTCGCGTCCCGAAATTTCCTGCGCCAATACAGTGAACAACGGTTCGGTTAGTTTCATAATCCATGTCAGTGACAACAATAATATAATGCGCATTATCATCGCTAATCCTAAGCCTAACAGGCGCGCGGATTGGCGTTGTGACTCGGGCAAGCGTCCCACTAAAATACTGATAAAAATGATATTATCAATTCCAAGTACAATTTCCAGCGCTGTCAGCGTGAATAACGCTATCCAAGCTTGCGGATCAGCAATCCATTCAAACATAAAGATTCCTATATAAAGATAAGTATGAAAAAGTGCATCATATAATTTCGAATAAAAAATGCAACGTGAATTTAATTATTGTGCAAAAAATTTTGTAGAATTTGTGCGGTAAATTCTTTACGCAGGTAGAAACCGAGGGGTAGAGTATCAATAATTTCGCCATGTTTTCCGATGCCTTTAGTCTGTGCACGATTATTGGCGCCTTTCGGGCGAAGTTGTAATATTTCGCCGATTTTCGCATTAATTTGAGCGATTTTTCCTAACACGATGTAATCCATTAATTCTTCCCAGTCCTTTTGTAGTCGGTATTCCTGCTCGGCATTCGGTTGCCATAAGATAGGTTGACCAATACGTCGTTCAGCTAAGGGTAAAGCGCGTTCGCCTTGTACCGGAATCCATAAAACTTTGGCTAATTTTTGTCTGACATGGGAATGTTGCCAATCCACGCCTGAATTTTGAATCAACGGTGCAAGGCTAACGAAAGTGGTTTCTAGCGGATAACCCTGAGAGTTAATCGGAATGGTCTTGAGCTCAATGCCTAAGTGGGCAAAATCCTGCTCGGGTTTGCTACCCGCCGATGCTCCCAAAGCGATTTCGATTAACATACCGACCCAACCTTTGTTACGTTTTAAATCGCGTGGGATCGGCAAGTTAAGCTCGGCTGCCAGTTCGGCAAAGGTTAAACCGGCGATAGATTTGGCGCGGAGGAGTAATTCGGTTTCGCTTTGGGGGATAGACGATTCGGTGATTTTATTTGGCATAAGTGCGGTCAATTTTAGAGTAGTTTTTTAAGAACGGTATTTTTTCAATAATTTGGGTTTAACGTATTCCACACCTTTATCAAGATAGTCGATGCCTTCCAGTTGTAGTAGATAACGTTTTGCCGGCAAACCTCCACCGAAACCGGTTAAGCACCGATCTTTACCCAACACACGATGGCATGGAATAATGATACTGATTGGGTTAGATCCCACCGCTCCGCCTACCGCACGCACAGCTTTAGGGTTATGAATTAATTGTGCAATATTGCCGTAAGAAGAGGTTTCTCCATAGCCGATGTGGCATAGTGCTTGCCAAACAGATTGTTGAAAAAGCGTGCCTTGCGGTGCTAATGGAATAGTTGAAAAGGTTTCTTTTTCGCCGTTGAAGTAACGGGTTAATGCCGCTTTAACCTGTAAAAAGAGCGGTTGATTTTCATCAAGAATCCATTTGGGATTTGGTGCTATTTGCTCCTGTTCAAAATCTAAATTAGTTAATTTGCCTTGTTGCGACAGCATCAGCAATCTGCCGACCGGGGAGCGATAGTAACAATAATAAATCGGCACCATATTTTTTCCATATTTGTAAGATAAAAAAGCGTATCAAAAGATACGCTTGATTATAGTATGATTTCATTAGAAGCGGTAGTTTAGTGTTAAGCCGTATAGATTTACTCGGGCTTTGGTTTCAAATGCGATACCGTTTTCCTTAAATTTGTTATGCGCTCCTCTTAAATGTGCAAATGCAGCATCCACAGAAAGATTTGGTGTAACGTGATAGGTTGCACCTAAACTATACCAAAAACGGTTGGTATCAGGAATGGAAAGCGAATGGTGGTTTTCTGCCGCACTTTCATCGTGTGCAATCCCCGCGCGAATAATAAATTTATCGGTAATGTCGTAACTGGTTCCGATTGCAAGACGTGAGCTATTTTTAAAGTCTTCATTCTTATAGAATAACCGCTTGCCGTCGCCACCAATACCTTCTAGGTCGTTGAAGCGGCTCCATTCCGTGTATTTCCAGCTATAATGGAAAGCCAACTTATCGAGTATTTTATGATAGCCCGAAACTTCCCAATAAGCAGGCAATACTAATTTTAATGAGCCTGGAATAACCATTCCGCCAGTCGGCACTAATCCCATTTGAGCCAGTGCACCTTGATAGGTTTCATCATAACTGGCGTAAGGGCCACTTAATGAGCGAGGCAGAGCATTCGAATAGTCACCGTCGAAATCAATGCTGACATGAGAATGATAAGCTAAGCCTAATCGGTTGTTTTCATTGATTTCATAAGCTAAACCGGCATTCCAGCCATAGCCCCATTTATCACCTTTCACTTTGCTGATTAATGTTGAGTTAGTCACACCTAGCGGTTGTTTTAATGCACCCAAACGATCAGATAATGCGCCTGCGTAACGTTCGATTAAGGCATTTGCATATACGGCGTTAAAGCCTAAACCGGCGCTAATATTATTAGTGAGTTTATATGCTCCGCTTAAATTGAAGTTGATAGATTTCAATTCGGTTTTGCCGCCGATGAAGCCGCCCGCATATTGATTGTTATATTCGGTTGATAAACCGTAGTTGACGTTCACTCCGCCACCGACAGCAAATTTATCGTTGATCGGATAAAGGGCATAAACAGTCGGGATCGGGGAGTTAGGTGCAATATTGTTGTGGTCGAACTCAGGAGAAGGTCCTTTCACATTAACGGTCGGATCAACATAAATTGCACC
Source organism: uncultured Mesocricetibacter sp. (assembly GCA_905373425.1). Taxonomy (GTDB): domain Bacteria; phylum Pseudomonadota; class Gammaproteobacteria; order Enterobacterales; family Pasteurellaceae; genus CAJPST01. Next base: position 2,465 of record CAJPST010000137.1, on the reverse strand, counting down.
GAGAGAAAATTCCGGACGTTTAAAATAAGACATTAGAGCCGGGTTGGTAGCAATTACGGCCGCATTATCGTTGATTGCCGCTTCGCCGGCATAGGAGCGTCCCAAGCCTGAAGTGGATATTTCCGATAGTTGGAAAGCAGCCGCCTGTACGCCGCCGGCTACTGCTAATAATGCAGAGGATAGCAACGTTTGAGTGAGTAAATTCTTTTTCATTGGTTTACCTTATTTTGGGTTTAGAAGAAATGAAGTGAAAATTTTAAATAAGCAAACAACCTGGAGCAAATTTATTTATCTGTTTAGTCAGGAGTTCCGACCTGTTGAGGATAAGTCATGTTTGTTGTAGCGTTTCAGCTTAAAAACACTCAAAAAATTGACCGCACTTTTCCCTCTAACGGGTTAGGAATGGGTTATATAAAAAAGAGAGAAAAACCGTTATAATGTCCACTTTTTATTGGAGTGAATTATGGGCAGTGTTGTTTATTTGCATATTATCTGTGCTTTTTTAAGTTTGATTTTGCTGGTTGTTCGTGGTGGAATGCAATTAAATGGCCATGACTGGCGGGCGGTAAAACTGTTGAAAATCTTGCCGCACTTGACAGATACTTTATTAATTCTCAGCGGTTTGATTTTAGTATTCTGCCTTGGTTACGGCTTCCCTTGGTGGGTCCTATTGAAATTTGTGCTATTAGGAATTTATGTGGTGTTCTCGACCAAATTTTTCAGTAAAACTGTTGTAACGCCAAATAAAATGCATTTTGGCTCGGCTGTTGCAAGTTTAAGTGGTGCAATTTTATTGGGTTATTTACACTGAACGATACCCGTGTTGCATTATTCGCTTATTCTATTTTATAAAACATTTGAAAAATCAACCGCACTTTAAATTTCTGATAATCAAAGTGCGGTCAAAATTTTTTGTGTTTTTGTGTAAAAGAATAAATGTGCCTAATACCGCTTACGAAAAGGCTTGTGAGTGTTTCGTGGCATCGGTTTTACTCCACGTTTGAGGCGGTGAGGTTTTGGCAGATCGATGAGCAATGCGTCAGGGTCATATTGGCTGACAGGGATGCTATGTCCGATATATTGTTCGATCGCCGGCAGGTTCATTGCATACTCTTCACAAGCAAAACTGATGGAAACTCCGCTTTCACCAGCACGTCCGGTACGCCCGATACGGTGCACGTAGTCTTCACAGTCGTCCGGTAAATCGTAATTAAATACGTGTGTAACATCAGCAATATGTAGACCGCGCGCCGCCACATCGGTTGCTACCAGCACATCCAGATCGCCGTCGGTAAATTGTTTTAATAACGCGAGGCGTTTCTTTTGCACCACATCACCGGTCAATAAACCGACACGATGTCCATCAGCCGACAAATAGCCCCAAATATCTTCACAACGGTGTTTCGTGTTGGCAAAAATAATACAACGCTCAGGCCATTCTTCTTCCAGCAATGTCATAAGTAATGCCATTTTGTCTTGGTTAGACGGATAGAACAGTTCTTCTTTAATCCGATGACCTGTTTTTTGTAGCGGCTCGATTTCAATGTATTCAGGTTCGTTCATATCTTCAAATGCCAATTCACGCACCTTATAAGATAAAGTGGCGGAAAACAACATTGTCAGACGCTGCGACGGTGGTGGGCACTTACGCAATAAGTACCGAATATCCTTGATAAAACCAAGATCAAACATTCGATCCGCTTCATCTAAAACAGCCACTTGAATTTGGTTTAAGCGAATAATACCTTGTTTCACATAATCGATCACTCTTCCGGTGGTGCCGATAAGGATATCCGCACCATCTTCAATAGCTTTTAATTGTTTATCATAACCATCGCCACCGTAGGCAAGTGCGGTTTTTAATCCTGTTTTTTTAACCAAAAGTTCTGCATCATTGGCAATTTGCACGGCTAATTCACGCGTCGGTGCCAAAATTAAGGCTCGAGGCTGCTTACTTTCAGTTATATTATCCGATTGATTTTGTAATAAATGATGAAAAACCGAGATCAAAAATGCCATGGTTTTTCCCGTTCCGGTCTGGGCTTGCCCAGCGACATCTTTGCCTGCCAAGGTGATAGGCAAAGACAGTGCCTGAATCGGCGTGCAATACTCAAATCCTTTGGATTGTAGAGCGTCCAAAATTTTTGGATGAATTGGTAGCTCGGCAAAACTGAGCTGACTCAAGTGATTCGTTGACATAAAAATAATATTTCCAATAAAAAATTGCGCTAAGCATAACACGCTAAATGAAAATAGCCAAAAAACGGCTACACTTTTCTTTGTAGGCAAGATTAATGTTTGATATTAAATTCCGGAAACCATCCTATTTTTATGAACCGATAAGGTGCAATCAACATGATAGGTGTTTTTCTCTTTTTATCTTTTCCAGCAATGCATCGCAGCATTTATTCAGTAATTCATAAGTCTGATTAAATTTCCCCGTATACCAAGGATCGGGAATATGA
>CAJPST010000136.1 GCA_905373425.1 uncultured Mesocricetibacter sp. | reverse complement strand
ATTTTTTTCCCCTCACTTTTCTGTTTTTCCACCTCTTTCTCGGCTGAGCAAGACATAGAGCAACAAAGTAAGCCCCCCGCCAAACTCGCGATTGTGATTGATGATATCGGCTATCACCAGAAAGATGACGCAGCAATTTTGGCAATGCCGAAAGAAATTTCCGTTGCGATTATTCCATCCGCGCCTTACGCATCACAACGCCACAATCAAGCGCAAACGCAGGGGCGGGATATTTTAATTCATATGCCGATGCAGCCGGTGGGGAATCATAAAATTGAAGAAGGCGGATTACATTTAGGTATGACACAGGCGGAAGTTAGCCAACGCGTACAAAATGCAAAAAGCATCTTGCCGGCTGCGATTGGTATGAATAATCACATGGGGAGTGCGGCAACAGCAGATAATCTATTAATGAATTATTTGATGAGCGAACTGTATAAACAACAACTGTTCTTTTTAGATAGTCGCACTATCGGTCGCAGCGTAGCGACTAAAATAGCCAAAGAGCAAGGCGTCAAGGCAGTGGAGCGCCATATTTTTCTTGATAACAGTGATTTGTATGAAGACGTGTATCACCAATTCCAACAAGCTGTTTTATATGCCCGTAAACATGGTACGGCAATTGCCATAGGGCATCCGCGTAAAAATACTGTTGCCGCGTTACAGACCGGTTTGCGTAATTTACCGTCAGATGTTCAGTTAGTTGGCATCGGCAGTTTGTGGCGTAATGAAAAAAACGAACCGCCGAAACCGTTTATTTTACTATTTAGCAATCAACCTGCACCGACTTCCGCGGCTCCGTTTGCGTGGAATCCACTACTACGTGGCGTTCCAAATTAAGAAAGGAAACGGCAACAAAAGTGCGGTCGTTTTTTAGGCCGTTTGAATGCCTTAACAAAGTACTAATAACTTTTATTTAAGAAGGAAAAGAGCATGGCAGATCCACATATTAAATCACCAATGGATGGATGGGATACCATTACTGTGATTATCTATCGTAGTGGTTTTATTTTAGCCGCAATTTTTACCGCACTTTTACCCTATAAGCCGCAAATTGCCCTGCCTGGCGTGTTATTAGCTGCGACCTGCTGTGCTTCTTCATTGCATATCTACTTGAAACATTTTCGTTTATTGCTACAAATGGCGACTTGGACGGCGTTATTATGCCAAATGTTCGGTTTGCCCGAGTTGGCATTGGGAGCAGCATTTTTCACTTTAGGCGGTTTGGCATTTAAGGAATATTTTTGTTTTAAGATATTTCTCCTGAATATCCAACCGCTCTTTGTCGGTTTACTATGGGTTACGTTATTTTTTGATTTTACCTTTCTTTCTCAACTTCTTAGTGCAATCTGCGCTTTGCTTTTTTTGCTATTGGGCATACAAAAATGGCGTATGCCGTTGCATTTTGATATCGGCGATAAAGGCAAGTATCAAGTCTAATACTTTGTTTACACTGAGATTAATAGATTTTCTTTTGAAATGTAATAGCCTTAAAGCTCCTGCCGTTGTTGCTGTAAAGTGCGGTCAATATTTTAAATAAATTTTCGACCGCACTTTGTATTTGTGAAACAGGCTGTTTGCTTTTTTTCAGCTTTTGGTAATATTACCGCTGAATCAAATAGCGTAATTTTGTGCCGTCTTGTTCTACGCTTAACAAGGTGTAGCCGTGGTTTTTGGTATCTACAGGGATGTTGTTGATAGATTGGGCGCAGTCACTGATCAATTCCAAAATTTCACCCTTTTGTAATTGCGGCATGGTTTCCAACATCACGATTGCCGGGTACGGACAAGGTTCGCCCACGGTGTCAATGGTGTAATCAGGAGTGATGTCTTTCGGATCTTTATCTAATTTTTGTACAACGGTAAATGCCATAGTGTGTTTTCTTTCTGTGAAATAAAAAATAGTGTCAAATCAAACCGCACTTTTACGCTTGTGCGAAAGCGGCGATTTTGGCTTTTGCTTTGGCGAGGAAGCGTTTTTCCCACCAAATGACGGCAACTAAGCAGAGAATCAATAAACCGTAGTTCACCAATAATCCGCCTACCGGGCCGAATTCTTTCAGTAAGTTGAGTTTTTCGTAATCAAGCGCCAATACCGGAGCGAGATCGTCCCAGGCATAGGCTAAATAAGTGGAGCCGATAACATTACCGACGCCCACCCACATGAAATGCACTTGGCCTTCCATGGAACGATACATCCAGCCGGTTTCGCAGCCTCCAGCTAATACGATACCGAAGCCGAATAATAAGCCGCCGATAATGGCATTCGGACCTGCCCACATGATTTTTGCCGGTACGCCTAATTGGATGTAACTGAATACGCCGATGGTGCCCGCCAAAATGCCGAAAATAATGGCTTTTGCCATGTAAGCGCGACCGGTGACCCAAAGATCACGGAAAGCGGAAGTGAAGCAGATTTGCGCACGCTCAATAAGTAAACCGAAAGCTAGGCCACAAAGCATAGCAAAGCCGAGTTTTATGGAACTGGTCATCACATAAAGGGAAGCAATAAGATAGGCAAAGAATACGACCATGCCAATCCAAAAATGGCGTTGAGCCTTTTTCGGGTCGCTTTCCTGCAATTTTGCTGCGCCTTTTTTCAATTCCAATTTCACACGGAAGATAGGCAATAAGGTGACTTTTACGCCCACATAAGTGCCGATGGCGGTAGCGATGGTGAAAAACCAAGCGTGAACGGAAAATTGCGGAATACCGGTGAATAAAGAGGCGAGGTTACATCCCATAGCCAAGCGCGCGCCGAAACCGGCTAACGCACCGCCGATCAAGGCTTGCACGATACGGCGTTTGTGCGGTTGATTACGCCATTTCACGTTGTTCGCCCATAAGGCCGTGGAAATGCAGCCGGCGAACATGCCTAAGATCATCACGCCATCAACACGGGTGAAAATCGTGCCTTGCATACCGATGATTTTGTAATAGCTCCAATTGGATACATCTACGCCCAGCGTTTGCAACGCATGGCCACCCCAGCGGGTAAACTCGCCTGTGACTGCCCAATACGTGCCGGTAACACCGAAATAATAAGCGGAAATCAATCCTGCCGCGATAACGGCGATAACCGGATTCCAATATTTCACCAAATATTGTTGTTTGAACTGTTGTAAAACTTCGTTCATTTTCTAATCCTTTGAATTTGAATGAAAGATTTACAAGGAAGGTATAACAATGAGAAAAGATTCAAAAGAAGGGCTTTGTCATTTCCTATACACAAACTTGCGATATAACTGAAATACAAATTGAATTTGCCTGGCTAGTTTAAATAATATTCAATTTCTCTGCAATAAGACTTTGTAGTTAATATGATTTAACAGCTTATATTTTATCTTCTATCCCTCTATCGATAGCATTCCACTTCACATGGAGCGTTTCGTGCTGGTTTAGCGTTGTGTTTTGTCTTTATTTTGTACTATACTAGGGAAAATCGATTTTTTACTTAAATCACAAAATAAGGAGAAGAGGATGGGTATTTTTAGTGTCCCACCGGATCTACCGGTGACGAAAAGCAAAGAAGAAATCGACAAAACATATCGCTATTGGCGTATGCATCTAATGATTACCAGCTACATTGGTTATGCAATTTTCTATTTTACACGAAAGAGTTTTAACTTCGTGATGCCGGCAATGTTGACGGATTTAGGTTTGCAAAAAGCCGACATCGGAATCATGGGTACAGCGTTCTATTTAACCTATGGTCTCTCTAAATTCTTATCGGGCGTATTAGGCGACCGCTCAAATCCTCGCTACTTTATGGGGATCGGTTTGATGATGACCGGCGTGGTAAATATCCTATTCGGTTTGAGCTCCTCTGTTTTTATGTTCATTACCCTTTGGATGATTAATGCATTCTTCCAAGGTTGGGGATGGCCACCTTGTTCTAAGATTCTAAACACATGGTATTCACGTAATGAGCGGGGCTTATGGTGGGCGATTTGGAACACCTCACACAACCTCGGCGGAGCCTTGATTCCATTACTCGCCGGTGCAGTAACCGTCTATTGGGGCTGGCGCTACGGCATGATCGTGCCGGGAATTATCGCCTGTGTGATCGGTTTTGCCCTATGCTTCCTGTTACGCGATCGTCCTGCCTCCATGGGTTTACCGACTGTCGGCGAATGGCGCAATGACATTGCCGAAAAAGAACACGAAAGCCAAGGTGTAGGCTTGTCCGGCTGGGAAATTCTAAAAACCTATGTATTCAAAAATAGTATTATTTGGGCACTTGCGTTCTCTTGGTGTTTTATTTACATCATCCGCACGGGCATTAACGACTGGGGTAACTTATATTTAACGGAAACCCACGGCTATGATTTATTAAAAGCCAATGTGGCGGTCAGCTTCTTTGAAGTTGGTGGTTTCTTAGGCGCATTATTTGCCGGTTGGGGCTCCGATAAATTCTTCCAAGGCAACCGTACACAAATGAACATCATTTATGTACTAGGTATTATCGCCGTATCTCTCGGCTTGTGGTTTATCCCAAGTGATAATCCTATCATCATTAACGCTCTGTTCTTCTTAATGGGCTTCTTTATTTTCGGACCTCAATTCCTGATTGCAATGGCCGCCGCCGAAAACTCTCACAAATATGCCTCCGGCTCCGCCACCGGATTTGTGAGCCTGTTTGCCTATATCGGAGCCGCAGCCGCAGGTGCACCATTGGCATGGATTATTCAATCCTTCCACTGGAACGGCTTCTTCGGTAGCTTATTTATCGTCTCTTTAGGCTGTGCGTTATTATTAGTTTTGGTATATTTCTTACAACATCGTAGGAATAACCTGAAAGGCTAGATTAGAAATAAAGAACGATTAAAATCTTAGATAAAGATTGAATCGCCCTTAAAAATTCAAATGCTGAGCCAATTGTGTTACAGAAGTGCGGTAGATTTTTGCTAAGTTTTCTAAGGTCAATAGTACTTCCCGCGAGCCTTGTTGACAGCCGTATTTTTGATCAAAATAAAATATTTTTTGCCAAATACATGGCTATTGTTAGTGCTACACAATCGCTATCCGAGTTATTGTAATTTAGATCGTCTGATCATGACCTTTGAGCATTTTTCCATTGTGCAAATTACCGAACAATTAAACCTGAATTTAGCCACACTGCAACAAGAATTAGAGTCAGGGAAAATAAACGTAAAAAATCTTCACCGCACTTTGCGGCAAAATTTTCCGCATAACGACGAGAAGATTTTTGCTGTCGTCACGATTGCGCTGAAATTTCGCTTTACGCCTCCCCTATCGAATCTAAACTTAAAAGGACATTAGCACATAATGTTTTTGGAATAAGGTTGCCGCAGTGCTGTTTAAATTCAATTGAATAATGTTTATCCATAAAAAATCCGTAGTAGAGAACTCTTAATAAGTCAATGCTGTCTAATAGTTGAATTTCATTTATCATTAACAGGAGAACACGATGAAATTATTAAAAACCGCTTTAATTACAACCCTAGCTTGTACTTTAGCGACAATCTCACCTCAGGTATTAGCGAAAAAAAGCAAAGGTGCTGATGAAGTCACAAAAATCAGCTATAGCTGTAAAGACGGCAAAAACTTGGAAGTTGTTTTTATCAATACGGGTAGCAGCTCTTATGCTGTTATTAACCAAATGGATGAGATGATTCCTATGGAGTTGATGAAAATGGCTTCCGGCACAAATTATCAGGCAATTAATAAAAATTATACCTATAAACTTTATACTAAAGGTAAAACTGCGGATTTAGTCGAAGGGGACGATAAACCGGTATTAAGCGAGTGTGTTGCAGGTTAAATTTAAATCTAGCGATACCAAAAGTGATCTGCCCCCCAAAAGTTGGACAGGTTAGTTAACTTAAATATTGAGCTC
>CAJPST010000135.1 GCA_905373425.1 uncultured Mesocricetibacter sp. | reverse complement strand
GGTTTAAACAGCAGGCAGAATAATGCGCCAAATGCCACAACTACACCGATAATGCGCATTTGGCTGAGGCTTTCGTTAAAAATGAAAACAGCGGCAATAATCTGCAAAAATAGCGCCAACCGCTGAGCCGCATCAGTTCTGACGATACCTGCGTATTCCACCGCCCTAGACATCACCATAAATCCCACCGGCAACAAAATACCTAATGTCAGAAAAATCGGCTGCGCCTCGCTTTGCAGAAAAAAATCGGTAAAACCCAAGCCTTTAAAATCAGGCTTAAGCAAGAAATAACAAAGTGACAACGCCACAATGTAGTTAAAAGCAATCGCCTGCTCGATGACAATGTTATGCTTACGTGCAACTTTCAGCAACACCGACACTGACACGCTACATAAAATAGCAAAAATGAGATAATGCATTTTCCTTTCCTTATTGTTCTATAGCATGAAATGCCGTTAGATATTCTTTTCTTTTAATTCAAAACTTGAATTCATAGTATTAGCCGGTTTATACCATATCTTTACAAGCTCAGAGCTACTCTACCGCTCCGAAACCACGTAATCCGACTACATGTACATGTTCTTGGTTACCTGAAATTTTACGTACCAGCTTATAAGTTGTTCCCTTTTCCGGACTGATATTTTCCGGTGCTGCGATAAGTAATTGCATATCCAACCGCTCGCACAGTTCAAATAAAGTAGAGATAGATTTAGCATCAAGACGCGCAGCCTCATCAAGAAACAACAGACGACACGGTACAATATCTTTACCGCGAATACGGCGACTTTCTTCTTCCCAACTTTGCACCACCATAAGCAGGATTGACATCCCGGTACCAATAGCTTCACCGGTGGATAATGCACCGCTTTCCGCACGTAACCAGCCGTCGGCACCACGATACACTTCTACTTCCAGATCTAAATAATTACGGTAATCTAATAATTCTTCACCGATAGTTTGCGCCGTGCGTTGGCCCATATCAATGTGTGGATTGAGGCGTTGATACAATTTGGCAATGGCTTCAGAGAACGTAATCCGATTATCGCTAAACAGATCTTGATAATCTTCTTGATTACCGGAAAGCGCATCAAGCAACATTGCATGAGTATCACGAATATTTACTACCAAACGCACAGATTTCACTTGCCCGAAAGCAATATTTTGTAACCCTTGGTTTAACATACGGATGCGATTTTGCTCACGCTGGATAGTTTTACGCATAATATTCGCCACAGATTCAGAGCTAATTGCCAGCTTCTGCTCGCGATTAGTCAGTTCATCGGTTAAACGAGATAATTCAATTTCCATTTGCTCAATCGCATCAATCGGATCATCGGTTTTGATAATGTCCTGACGGATACGTTCGCGCAAATGCTGATATACGGCGATAAAGAAACGGACTTTATTTTCCGGCTTACGATTATCTTCAGAAAGGCGTAACGCATCACGCAGATATTCATTATCGGCAACAGCATTGCGGAGTGCCCCCAAGGCTTTATCCGACATTGAACGCAATTCTTCTGCTGACAGATACGCCAGTTCGCGGCGGTTCAAGCGTTTTTCCACATCACTGTTACGTGATAAACGTAACACGACACACCAACTAACTTTCGCCGCCACCACCAATTCGCGCTGAGTTTTATAATCCGCTTCCGATTTACGAATACGACGAGCTAGCATCGACGCTTCACTTTCAATTAAGGTTAATTGTTTTTCTACGTAGCTACGACGTTGACGATTAACGGAAAGTTGTTGATGTAATTCGTCTTTTCGGATTCTGGCTCGTTCTTCTGCTCCCGCATCGGCACGTACGCCCAATTCGCTAACCTCTGCGATCAGCTCTTTTAGCATTTGATTTTTAGTCTCAAACGAACTTTGTAGCTGAATATACACACGATTATATTGTGCAAATTGCTCCTGTTTCTGACGCAGCTGTTCGCGTTGGCTTTCCCGTTGCGCCTGAGCCTGTTCGAGACGTGTACGTAATTGCTCGTTCAAACCGTCAGTTTCGGTTTGTACGCTTTCGGTATAATTAAAATGCGCTTTGCGTTGTACTACGTCTGCCAAGGCGAACATTTTCTGTTGAACTTGCTTTTGTTGCTCAATCGCTTGTGCCAGATCTTGTTTTAAGCGTTCATAATTTTCCGGATCACTTTGCAGCGTGTTAGCTATTGGCTCCAATTGTGACAATGTCACGCCGTGCTGACGAATAAACATTTCGTCTTGCTCCGCCAAATCCAATTGCTCGCGACATTCTTCAATACGATCGAGAAGACTGTCATCGGCCAATAAATTTAATTGCGGAATCAACTTATTCAGCAATTGCATTCTTTCTTTAACATCGTCTAACTTCAGGCGAAGTTGCTGTTCATTCGTAGAAAGTGCGGTCAGTTTTCTATCGATTTCGTTACGCTCCGTATTCAATACGCGCATAACTTCTTCCGGATTTGGTTGGAATGCCAAAGCCAAATTCAAACCGACAAATTGGCTAAATTGTTGATGCAAACGTTGGCATTTTTGCACATCAAACGCACGTTGAGCATATTCTTCCGCCACTTCATCGCGTTGCATCTCCAATGCCTGTAAGTGTTTTTCCCGCGCGGCTCGGCCAAATAACGGAATTTCAGGGAACTTGGAATAACGCAATTCCCGCTCGGACACTTGCACCACGACACCGTGTTCCAGCTCTTGTGCGGAAAGCACGCTATCGTCAAATTCAGACGGATCGCCCTCAATCAAATATAAATCGTCCGGACAATCTTCCAATTGTGCCAACTGCTCTTTTACTACATTCAGATCCCGCACAACAATCGCGTGACGCGCCGGCCCATAAAGTGCCGAGAAATACGGCGCATCTTCAATCGGTACATCGTCATAGAGCTCCGACAATAGCACTCCGCCAAAACGTTCGGCAAGCACATTTAAACGTGCATCTTCAGAACCGTCCGGCTGGCTTAGTCGGGTGATTTGCTCGTCTAATTGTTGACGTTTTAATTCCAGCTGATCACGTTGAATGGTGAACTCACGTTCTTTAACCAGTTGCGCCTGCATGAAGTTCATCACATCTTGGCTATCGTCGAATTTTTCTCCGCTTTGTTCTTCCAATCTCTCTAATGCGGCTTGCGCAGTCAACCAAGCCGGAGCTTTTGCTGCATTTTCATTATATTGAGTGCTTAACTGTTCGCGTTTTTGACGTAGGGTCGAACGCTCTTCTACCAGCTCGGAAAGTTCGGCATTCAAATCTTCCAGCAATGCTTCCTGTTCTGCATGGTATTCTTCCAACTGCACCGCGTCTTCAAGATTTATATCCGTGCGTTGGTTAAAATCAACCAATAATTTGACCGCACTTTGTTGATGTGCGTAACGCTGTTCTAGTTCATGTAGCTTAGCTAGCAACTGTGGCGTTTGTTGAGCTTGCACTTTTTGGTGTGGATATTCACGTAACAGTTCCTTTGCACTTTCCCATGCTGCGGAACGAGGGATTTCTCCCACCACTTTGCACACTAACTGATAGGCTTTGTCAAACTGAGATTTTGCCGCTGCGGAAATGGACATTTTATGTTCCAGTTCCAATACGTTAGAAGTAAGCACTTCTGCTTGAGCTTCAAACTCAGCGTGATACTCCTCTGCATTTTTCACTGCTAAATCAGCTAGTCCGCACAAAGTCTTGGCTTTTTCCAATGCCTGAATTGCTTGTTGATATTGTAAAGCTCGCGTTTGTTGAGCATCTAACGCCTGTTGATAATCCGCCAGTTGGCTACGGATTTGATCCACTTCACTTTCTAACTGTTCAAATTGCGCCTGACTTTCTTCCAACTGCTCATTGGCAGATTCCACCACCAATTTTTGTTCTTCCAGTTTCTCTGTTAACTCACCAACATCTTCTTGATAGCGCTCTATTTTTTCCTGATGGCGCAACGCATTCAACACCAAATTCAAATGATCTGATGCACTTTGATGATCCACTTCGAGTACTTTTTCGCTTTCTGCCAGCTCGGCGAGTTCACGGCTGAACTCCACAAATTTATGTTGTGACAAACTCTGTTCGGACTTAGACTGATACCATTCTTTACGCAAACGTAGTGCATTTTCTATGTTACCCTGCCGTTCGTTAGCATTTCGCATATAATCGGATGCAACATAATTCGTAGTTTCGGTAATCAGATGCTTGAATAAATCCCGATCCGCTTGAGTCACTTTAATAGCTTCCAACGTCATTCGGTTTTCACGCAACGCACTTTCCATATCTTGGAACGCTTTACGCACACCTTGGTTTTCCGGCAAAAGATAATCGCGCAACGATTTAGTGATTGCGCTGGAAATTCCGCCGTACAATGACGCTTCGATAAGTTTATAGAATTTGCTACGGTCGGATGACGAACGCAGGCGGCGCGGAATAATTCCCAAATCAAACATCATTCCGTGATAATCGGTAATTGAATGATATTGCTTTAACTGTCCGCCAATTTGATCGATTTTGTCTTTTAGTTCATTTAAATTCAATACCTTGGCTTGACGCTCATTCACCACTTCAGTGAAAAGTGCAGTCGGATTTAGCGATAATTCTATCCCTTGAATGGAAAACGTTTTTAAATCAACTTTCTTATCGCGTCCAGCTACCTGTTGTAACCGTACGCCGACCAAAATGCGTTGATGACGGGAATTTATCGTATCCAATACTGCGTAACATACACCTGCTTTTAACTTACCGTGTAAACCTTTATCACGTGATCCTCCGGTGGAACCGGCTTCCGTTGTATTACGAAAATGCAATAAAGTTAAATCGGGAATCAATGCCGTCACAAAACCCGCCATCGTGGTGGATTTACCTGCTCCGTTACCGCCGGAAAGCGTAGTGACCAACTCGTCCAGATCAAAGGTACGGGCAAAAAAACCGTTCCAGTTAATCAATGTGAGTGAACGGAATTTACCGCGAGGTGCCGTGCTTGAAGAAGAAAATGCAGAAAGTGCGGTCGGATTTTCAGGCATTTTTTCAACCTGTTCTTCCACCGTTTCTTCGTCTAAAAGTTCATTCTCAAGTTCAAATTCAGACATTATTCTTCCCCTTGCCCGTCAAATTCATCTTCAATTTCATCGCTATTTTCTACCGCACTTTCTATTGCATTCTGATCCGCCTGTAACGATTGCGGATTAGCCGCCTCACCATCGCGAATCAAACGTAATTGTGCTTCGAGCGGATCATCACCGGAACGCACCTCCGCCCCAAAACGAAACACCGCTTCGGAAATGGTAAATTTACCGCTGTGCTGTTCTCCGACCGTGTGGAGCATTCCCAGACGGCGCAAACGGTTAATCGCGGCGCGAACTTTCTCCGCCAATTTTTGTTTGTCCAAATCAGATCCGCTTGAACGCTGATTCACCGCTTTCAGTAATTTGCTCTCATCAGCCAAATTCAGTAATTCATCATACACTTCTTGAACAGAAAATATTCCCTGTTGCGCTAAACGCTCAGGACTGAGATATAAATAGCACAATACCTTACCAACCAACATTTCCAACTCGGTCAGCACCGAACGGGCAATCAATGTAGTTGCTTTCGGACGCAGATAGAAAAAGCCTTCCGGAGCACGAATTAATTCCACATTATAGCGGCGATAAAAAGTATCCAGTTCATCTTGGAAATCTGCCAAAAACGCATAATTATCCAGCTGTTCTTGTGTGATATGTCTGCCCGAACGTAACAGGCTGTCCACCACCGGAAATAATGGGTTGGCAATTGCCGTCGCCAATTTGGTTGGAATAAGATCTTGAATATTTTCTGTCATTATTTTGTTTCTCTGTTAATAATCCGCCAATCTGCGTTCAATTTTTTCAATTATCGCCAAATTGTTTAAAATAATTTTT
>CAJPST010000134.1 GCA_905373425.1 uncultured Mesocricetibacter sp. | reverse complement strand
AACGAAGGCGGGCTAAATAATCACGATGCCTATGCCTTGGCAAGCAGTGAAATTTTGGATCAATTTTGCACCGCACTTGCCGCACCACGCCACCATACTTCGGTGATCCGCGATATTTGGTTTTTACAGCTACAACTGCTTAAACGTAACGGCAAAGCTCCTGAAAGAATAATGGAGCATCCTAAATTCCGCGCGGCATTCGATTTATTGGTTATGCGGGCATCGATTGAAGGCGGAGATTCCATTGAATTGGCTGCTTGGTGGCATGAATATCAACTGAGTAATCAAAGCCAACGGGAAAGCTTGGTCAAAGAACAAAACAAGCACGCGCCAAAACCGAGAAAAAAATATTTTCGTTCTCGCAAACGGCATAAACCGAAGGCAGCCGAATAATGTCCATTGTTTATATTGCGCTCGGCAGCAACCTGAATATGCCAATCCAACAACTTAATTTGGCAATTCAGGCGATGGCGGATTTGCCGGATACGGAAATAAAAAAAGTCAGTTCATTGTACCAAAGCCAACCTCTCGGCCCACAGGATCAGCCCGATTATGTCAATGCTGTTGCTTGCCTTGAAACCGAACTTTCTCCCCTAGCGCTACTTGATGCATTACAAAATATCGAAAACGGGCAAGGTCGCATACGTCTACGTCGCTGGGGGGAACGAACTTTGGATTTGGATATTTTGCTATACGATAATCAAATCATTCATAATGAACGCCTAACCGTACCCCATTATGATATGCAAAACCGTGAATTTGTTATTGTGCCGCTATATGAAATTTCGCCTGAATTAATCTTACCTGACGGTGTTCCACTGCAACAGTTGGTCAAGCGTTTCTCATCTCACCAAATGTCCATTCTCGACTAATTGGCTACATAAAGTGCGGTAAGAAAAATACCGTTTTTCATCACTACCGTTTAACCATAACACATCCCCGTTCCTCTTGGATCTGTCAAAATATCAATAAAACTGCTAAAATCGCGCAAAAATTTTTTATCGGGGTAAATTGTGGCATTAATCAGTTTAACTAACGCTTATCTTTCCTTTGGGGATCATCCTTTATTGGATCACTGTGAATTACATATCGAACCTAATGAACGGGTCTGTTTAGTCGGTCGCAACGGTGCGGGCAAATCTACATTAATGAAAATTCTAGCCGGTGAAGTACACTTGGATGACGGAAAACTACAGTTTGAGAAAGAATTGGTGGTTTCGCGTTTAGAGCAGGATCCGCCACGTTTTACTCAAGGTAACGTATTCGATTATGTTGCCGAAGGAATTGGGCAATTATCGAATTTACTGAAAGAATATCATCGTATTTCCGCGAAACTGGAACAAGATTACAGCGAAACGACGCTGAACCGACTATCACAAGTGCAAAATACCCTAGAGCATGCCGGTGGCTGGCAATTTGACAGCAAAATTAAGGAAGTTTTAGCCAAATTGGAACTAAACCCCGACACGTTGCTTTCTGAGCTATCCGGAGGCTGGTTACGTAAAGCTGCGTTGGCTCGCGCTTTAGTATGCAATCCTGATGTTTTACTGTTAGACGAACCGACCAACCATTTAGATGTCGATGCGATTGAGTGGTTGGAAGAGTTTTTACTCGGTTTCGACGGTAGCATTGTGTTTATCTCTCACGACCGTTCCTTTATTCGCAAAATGGCAACACGCATTGTTGATTTGGATCGCGGTCAGCTGGTTTCTTATTCGACAAATTATGATCAATATTTGCTGACCAAAGAAGAAAATCTACGCGTTGAAGCGCTCCAAAACGACTTATTTGACAAAAAACTAGCGCAAGAAGAAGTATGGATTCGACAGGGTATTAAAGCACGTCGCACCCGTAATGAAGGACGGGTTCGCGCGTTAAAAGCGTTAAGAGAAGAACGTCGTCAGCGTCGTGAAGTCACCGGAACTGCAAAATTACAAATCGATAATTCCAGTCGCTCGGGCAAAATTGTATTTGAGATTGAAAATGCAAGCTATACGGTTGCTAACAAACAACTCCTTTCCAATTTCAGCACTACAATCCTACGCGGTGATAAAATAGCCTTAGTTGGCTCGAACGGCTGCGGAAAAACTACCTTTATTAAACTGCTACTCGGCGAAATTCAGCCAACGGCAGGCTCCATACGTTGCGGAACAAAACTGGAAATTGCTTATTTTGATCAGTATCGAGCCGATTTGGATCCTGAAAAAAGCGTTATGGATAACGTAGCCGACGGCAAACAGGATATTGAAGTCAATGGTGTCAAACGTCACGTTTTAGGTTATTTACAGGATTTCTTATTTCCGCCGAAACGTGCAATGACACCGGTAAAAGCCTTATCGGGAGGGGAACGAAACCGTTTATTATTAGCAAAATTATTGCTCAAGCCCAATAATCTGTTAATTCTCGATGAACCGACTAATGATTTAGATGTAGAAACCCTCGAATTATTAGAAGAAATTTTAGCTGATTATCAGGGAACATTATTGATTGTCAGCCACGACCGTCAATTTATCGATAATGTAGCAACCGAGTGTTATATGTTCGAAGGCTGCGGCATTATAAACAAATATGTGGGCGGCTTCTTTGACGCCAAGCAGCAACAAACCAATTATTTCGCTCACAAAGCACAGCAGGAACAGGCTAAACAGAAAAAATCACCACAAAAAACAGAAAGTGCGGTGAATTTTCAACCCGTTTCGGAAAGCCAACCAAAAAATCGTCCTATAAAACTGTCCTACAAAGAACAACGCGAACTGGAACAACTTCCACAGATTTTAGAACAATTGGAAAATGAAATTACCGCATTGCAAACCGAAATCGGTAGCATTGAGTTCTTTCAACAACCGCACGAATACACCGCAGCAAAATTACAACTGCTTGCAGATAAAGAGCAGTTAATGGAAAACACTTTTTTACGTTGGGAAGAATTGGAAGAAAAGAAAGCCGCTACTTCTTGATATTTTGACTATAAAAAAGATGTATTGTCCCCAAACATCGGATGTGGCTATCGACTAGCCACATCTGCTATTCCAAATCCGATCATGCCAAAACACAGTAATTGTGCCTAATTAATTTACTAATTTGCATTCAAACTTCCTCTCTAGAGTTAATTTAAAACAGCATTAGCACCGCTTAAAGTGCGGTTGATTTTCAGCCCATTTTTGCTATTTCTCACTCAACCAGCCTCTCTCTTTTATAAATTCCATACTTTTTATAGGGAAAATTTGCGTTAGATCAACTTTAACTCAGGTTTACTTCCAAATGCACATTTACCTATTGAAAAACAAAGAAAAATAACCGAATATCACATAATACCTAAAAGGAAGTATTTAACTTTTATTCTTTGTTCTGTGGGGTGAATTTTCTATGTCTAAATTGAAAAAATGCTTGGTGCCAATAGGGTTAATGGCGGTCGGGGCATTAGCGTTACTTGGCGTGCAATACACAATGAAAGCGACCAACACTCCTGAATTTTGCGTCAGCTGCCATGCGATGACACATCCGCAAGCGGAATGGGAAGGCTCAGTCCACTTCTCTAATCGCAAGGGCATTCGTGCACAATGTGCCGATTGTCACGTTCCACAAGAGGGCTTGCATTATGTAAAAGCCAAAATTATTGCGTTAAAAGATGTGTGGTACACCATCACCGGTAAATTGCCTGATCAAGAAGCCTATGAAAAACATCGATTAGAAATGGCACAACAGGTTTGGGAGGAAATGAAATCAACGGATTCGATGACCTGCCGCTCTTGCCATAGTTTTGATGCCATGGCAATGTCCGAACAAAAAGAAGCTGCACAGAAAATGCATAAATTAGCACAAGAAACCGGGCAGACTTGTATTGATTGTCACAAAGGTTTGGTTCATTTTATGCCTGAAATGCCGGCCGATAATGAGGCTGCAATGGGAGAATTAGGCAAACATGCCGGACAATTTAGTACTAATGATAAAACCCTTTATACTTTAGCGATGACCGGTGTGCAATTAACCCAAGGCGGAGAATTACGTTTAATGCCTTATGCCGAACTGAATAATTGGAAAGAAAACGGCGATACCATTACGGCAACCGTAAAAGGTTGGCAACAAGCTGGAGCCGAAAGTTTGGTTTATATGCAGCTAGGTAAACGAATTAATGTTGCGGTATTGGGCGATGAAACCAAAGATAAATTAACCGTTCACCAAACTATCCGTGATGAAGTAACAGATTCGGATTGGAAAGAAGTCAGCTTCGAAGTGAATATCGCCAAAAGTGCGGTAACTTCTAATTTAAATTCCTTAAATGCGTTCGGTAATAATTTGAACCAAACCCATTGTAGCGACTGTCATGCAGTAATCGGTGCAGATCATTACACTGCCAACCAATGGATTGGTGTTGTCAATTCGATGAAAGATCGCACTTCTATGTCAGAAGAAGATGTGCGTGCCGTAACTATTTATCTACAACGTAATGCTAAAGATATTACCGACGGTAAACATTAACTTGAATACTTTTTAAACTAGACGCGCCTTCAATTTGAAAATAAATTGAAGATATGTCCCACAACGGATACCGAGCTTGCCGACCTAAGTCGAAAGATAAGGTAGCAAAGCCTGTAAACGCAGTTCAAAAACGCCGCAAAAAGTGACCGCACTTTTAAGGTGAAAGCCATGGCTCGTTTACACAGGATTGTTGAGAAATCGGCAATCCCCTCGCCGAGCAAGTTGTATGCTCGAACTTAGAAAGGTGTCTTCTTCAAAATGTCACTCTATGATGAGGTAAACCATGAAAAAACAAGACAAAATCGACACAACACGTCGTGACTTTCTAAAAAATTCCTCTCTCGGCGTAGCCGGTGCATCTGTACTAGGCGGTGGAGCCGTTGGTTCGTTGGTCTCACCGAATGCACTTGCTGCAGAAAGTAAAACCGTTGTTACTGCTGCACACTGGGGACCAATTGGCGTAGTAGTTGAAAATGGCAAAGCGGTAAAATCAGGCCCAGCTATTGAACCTGCTATTACCAATGAATTACAGGCTGTTGTTCCGGATCAACTTTACAGCGAAACGCGCGTCAAATATCCAATGGTTCGCAAAGGCTACTTAGAAGGCAACAAAGACACTATCTTGCGCGGCCACGATGAGTGGGTTCGTGTATCTTGGGATAAGGCTTTTGAACTGGTCTCCGGTGAATTAAAACGGGTACGTGATGCACACGGTCCGAGTAGCATTTTTGCCGGCTCTTACGGTTGGTACAGTTCAGGCGCATTACATGCCAGTCGCACCTTATTACAACGTTATATGAACGTTACCGGCGGTTTTGTCGGCGTGAAGGGAGATTATTCCACCGGTGCTGCGCAAGTGATTATGCCGCATGTAATGGGAACCATTGAAGTGTATGAACAACAGACCAGCTGGGAAACCATTTTGGAAACCTCTGAAATTATTGTTCTTTGGGCTGCCAATTCGCTAACGACAATGCGTATCGCATGGACCTCCACCGACCAAAAAGGTATCGAATACTTTAAGAAATATAAAGAAAGTGGCAAACGTATTATCTGTATCGATCCGGTACGTAATGAAAGCTGTGAATATTTAGGTGCGGAATGGATTCCAATCAATACCGCGACGGATGTACCGTTAATGCTTGGTATTGCACACACTTTAGTCAGCGAGAAAAAACATAACGTAGAATTCCTGAAAAAATATACGACAGGTTACGATAAGTTTGAAGAATACCTGTTGGGCAAAACCGATCAACAGCCAAAAGACGCTGAATGGGCAGCTAAAATTACCGGTGTGCCTGCTGATGTCATCAAAAAATTGGCCGCAGACTTCTCGTCTAAACGCACGATGTTAATGGGCGGCTGGGGAATGCAGCGTCAACGCCATGGTGAACAATCCCATTGGATGCTGGTGACATTAGCCTCAATGATTGGTCAAATCGGTTTGCCGGGCGGTGGTTTCGGTTTGAGTTACCACTATTCCAATGGTGGCGTGCCG
>CAJPST010000133.1 GCA_905373425.1 uncultured Mesocricetibacter sp. | reverse complement strand
CATTAAAAAGAAAACCGAAAGTATTGGTAATTTTGAGGAAAATTTCACTAACTCAGACAAATATATCGCGCGCCTTACGTTAGATTTGGCAGTATTGGATAAGCGTATCGTCAGTGCTGATGCTGCTAACGGCAGATTATCATTAGAAGATATTATGTTATTCCCAATGCTACGTAATTTGACTTGTGTTAAAGGTTTAACGTTTCCTTCTAACGTTGCCAAATACACGGAAAGAATGGCAAAATTAAGCCAAATCGAGCTATATAGTGATAGAGCGGTTTGAATTGATAATTTCAGCCTTTCATTAAAAGAATCGTACATAACCGATTAGCTCTGTTATGCCAGCTGAGCATTAAGTTACCGAATTTTTTTGAATAACATTGATTTCATGCTAAAATTCGACCGCACTTTTTTCCGTCCATAGTGGGGATGAGACAAAAAGTGCGGTTAATTTTTTCTTTATTTTATTTAATAACAAGTAACCTCTCGTATGGGTTACCACTGTAAGGATAAACAAATGCCAATTATTACTTTACCTGACGGTTCACAACGTCAATTTGATCACCCGGTTTCCGTTCTTGAAGTTGCACAAAATATCGGCGCAGGTCTTGCCAAAGCAACTATTGCGGGACGAGTGAACGGTGAACGTCGCGATGCTTGCGATATTATCGAACAAGATAGTACGCTGGAAATTATTACTGCAAAAGATGAAGACGGCTTGGAAATCATCCGCCATTCAACAGCTCATTTACTTGGACATGCGATTAAACAGCTTTTCCCTGATGTCAAAATGGCTATCGGCCCGACTATCGACAATGGCTTTTATTATGATATAGATTTAGACCGCTCTTTAACGCAGGAAGATTTGGATGCGCTTGAAAAACGGATGTTAGAATTAGCCAAAACCAATTATGACGTCGTAAAAAAACGAGTGAGCTGGCAGGAAGCTAGGGATACTTTTGAAGTACGCAGCGAACCGTACAAAATGGCGATTTTAGATGAAAATATCGCAAAAACAGACAGTCCTGCGCTTTATCATCATGAAGAATATATCGATATGTGCCGTGGCCCACATGTGCCGAATATGCGTTTCTGTCATCATTTTAAATTAATGAAAGTGGCCGGAGCATACTGGCGCGGAGACAGCAAAAATAAAATGTTACAGCGTATCTATGGCACAGCGTGGGCAGATAAAAAACAACTTGCCGATTACCTTCATAGATTGGAAGAAGCGGCAAAACGCGATCACCGTAAAATTGGTAAGACGCTAGATCTATATCATATGCAAGAAGAAGCACCTGGTATGGTTTTCTGGCACAATGACGGTTGGACTATTTTCAGAGAACTAGAGACGTTCGTACGCACAAAACTGAAAGAATATGACTATCAGGAGGTCAAAGGACCATTCATGATGGATCGCGTACTGTGGGAGCGTACGGGACACTGGCAAAATTATGCAGATCTAATGTTTACTACACAATCGGAAAACCGCGAATATGCCATTAAGCCGATGAATTGTCCGGGGCACGTTCAGATTTTTAATCAAGGCTTAAAATCTTATCGTGATTTACCAATTCGTATGGCTGAATTCGGTTCTTGTCACCGCAATGAGCCTTCCGGTTCTTTACACGGTTTAATGCGTGTACGCGGATTTACGCAAGATGATGCGCATATTTTCTGTACCGAAGAACAAATTGAAAGTGAAGTAACATCTTGTATTAGAATGGTTTATGATATTTACAGCACTTTTGGTTTCACGAATATTGCGGTGAAATTATCTACCAGACCGGAAAAACGGATTGGTGCGGACGATATGTGGGATCGTGCAGAAGAAGGTTTAGCCAATGCGTTACGTCATAATGGACTAGAATACGAAATTCAGGAAGGTGAGGGTGCATTCTATGGACCAAAGATTGAGTTCGCCCTACGTGACTGTTTAGATCGCGAATGGCAATGCGGTACCATTCAACTTGATTTCGCTTTACCTGGACGCTTGAATGCTTCTTATGTAGCAGAAGATAATGACCGCCGTACACCGGTAATGATTCACCGTGCAATTTTAGGTTCGATCGAACGTTTTATCGGTATTATCACCGAAGAGTATGCTGGGTTCTTTCCAAGTTGGCTTGCTCCGGTCCAAGCGGTCGTGCTGAATATTACCGACAGCCAAGCTGACTATGTTCAACGCGTAGTAAAAACACTTTCCGATGCCGGATTGCGTGTTAAATCCGATCTGCGCAATGAAAAAATCGGTTTCAAAATTCGCGAACACACACTGCGTCGAGTCCCTTATATGCTCGTTTGCGGTGATAAAGAAATCGCTGAAGGGAAAATCGCTGTACGTACCAGAAAAGGTACAGATTTAGGCTCCTTCTCAGTAGAAGAATTTGTCGAAATTCTGAAAAAACAAGTCAGAGAAAGAGAGCTGAAATTATTAGGCGAAGAGTAGTTGTAGTAACATAAAAAAGTGCGGTCAGATTTGGCCGCATTTTTATTTTTCAGGCTTACCAAAAAGAATAGGGCAAACATATAACACTTTTAGATCTTGCACTTTACTATTTGAAATAAACTACGCTAAAATACATCTACTTTTTATTTTAAAATCAAGGAAATATAAATGAAACTAACAACTAAATTATTGGTTACCGCACTGAGTTTTAGCATTTTGACCGCTTGTGGCCCAAAAGGACCAAGCAAAGAACAAATTGCAGCAGAGGAGCAAGCAAAGGTAGCTTATGAGACTGTAAAATCAGATTTTGAAAAATATAAAGAATGGCGTGATTCGGCAAATAAAACAATTAAAAACATGAATTCAACGCTAAGCATTATACGCTCTGAAAAAGATCCAGATAAAGTAATCGGCATGTATGAAACTTTAGCTAAAGAATTTTCAGATGTTTCGAACCGTTTAAATGCTATTCAATTTACCGATACTCGTTTTTCTGCTTTAAAAACGAAAGGCATAGAAGGTTTCAAAACGCTTTCTGAATTAATTTTAGAATCTACTAAATACGTTACAACAAAAGTGACAAACGAAACCAGATTGAAAATGATCAATCAACGTAATCAAGCCATTAACATAGTTAACAAAGAACTTGGTGAACTAGAAGATAATGTAGTAAAAGAAATTAATGCGGATACGAGAAAATACAACGAAATTCGCCATGAAAATGACAAATTAAGAAGACAGTAGACAGTAGCAACCAATTTAAACTGAAGAACATAGTTAAATTATACCTGTTTCTGGATGATACATTCAGCAACAGGTATTTTTTATGAATGAAAAAAATTAATAATACGCTTAAAAACCTTTAACACTCGAGGATAAATGAAGTTCTGTTACACCCGCTATTTTTTGCTTTTTACTTTTTCTAATTTTGCTTTTTGCGGTTGCTCTTTTTGTTTTTCTGTTTGAATTGTGATTGTTTGTTTTTCAATCCTTTTTGTGCTTACGTTTGCCACTTCGTTGTATTTTTCTTTTAATTCTTTCCCGTTTGCTATCTGTATTGATAACAATACTATTATTATTGTAATAAGTCTTTGTTTAAACATAAGTTTCCGCCTTTATCTATGATGGTTATTCTTTTTGTATGTTTTCAATCAAAAAATGCACGATATCAGATCCTCTGTATGATAGCTTTTTTTGTTAATTTAAACTACAAATCTTTCAAGTTACTAGCTTCTTGTTTTTTAATCTCACTGTTTTATCAGCTACTTTATTCATTTTATCAGCCTTAGAACTTTCAGGTGCAGTAAGTGATAAAAGTGCGGTTTCTGTTACCTCAGATTATATCTTTTAACGCCGAATCCGCAAAATTTAAGCAAATGATAACAAATACAGAAGAAAACAATCTATAAAATGCGCTTTACAAATCCTTTTACAAAAATCCCTAGGCCTGTATAACTTTATTAAAATAATCGCATTATGGCGCGCCTATGCGTTGTTTTGTACTGCCTAACCAGTAAATAGTGCCTGTTGATAACTCTGTGATTTTCTTAACCCGTAGTTTTCACTTACCTGATAACTAATTTCGCATAATGTATATTATGTTAAATTAAATATTAAAGTGACTATGGTTACTGGTAATATCTTTTCTACTGTTTATTTCTTAGGATTAAAATTTTTTAAACCTACAGAATTTAAAAAAATGAATTCTGATGTAGGAATTATGAAGAAATTACGTTTTTAATTATTCTTACGTGATTTAACTTTCATAAGATGTGTTAGCTACTTTGCTCTACTCTAATTTTCTTATATACTGTAGCAACTTAAAATTTTTAGGAATGAAAAATGAAACGGATTGAACAGTTATTTGCCAACAATCACAGTTGGGCAATTCGTATGAAAGAAGAAAATTCTTCTTATTTCAAGGAACTGGCGGAACATCAAACACCGCATTATTTATGGATTGGTTGTTCGGATAGTCGTGTCCCGGCAGAAAAATTAACTAATTTAGAACCAGGTGAACTGTTTGTTCATCGAAATGTAGCTAATCAAGTTATTCACACCGATTTAAACTGCCTTTCTGTTGTGCAATATGCAGTAGATGTGCTAAATATCGAGCATATTATTATTTGCGGCCATACTAATTGTGGCGGTATTAAAGCAGCTATGACAAACCAAGACTTAGGCTTAATAAACAATTGGTTACTGCATATTCGAGATATTTGGTTTAAACATAGTCATTTAATTGGAAATCTATCGCCGGAAAAACGAGCAGATATGTTGACTAAAATTAATGTGGCGGAGCAAGTGTATAATTTAGGCCGCTCCTCTATTATTCAATCTGCATGGGAAGCCGGAAAAAAATTATCATTGCACGGTTGGGTTTATGATGTAAATGATGGTTTTTTAATTGATCAGGGCGTATTGGCAACCAGCCGTGAAAGTTTAGAAATTTCTTACCGCAATGCTATGGCTCGTCTACAAACTATGAGTGAAGAAGATTTATTTCGTAAAGACTAATTGAAAAACAGCTAAAAAACTGACCGCACTTTAAACTAAAAATCTAAAGTGCGGTCAGTTTTTATGTGCTTTTTCTAATGATATTTTTCTTAGAAAATGGAAACCGATAATCCGACAACAATACTCAAAGAAAACACAACCATAATCATTGCATAGCCAAAATCACTCATTGTGAACCTCTCAAATTAATTAAAATCTCAATCATTCTATCAATACTTATTGCACAAATCTATTGCTAAACTGAAAAAATCGTAAAAAACCCACCTTTCCGGTCATAGTTTTAAATCATATAAAGTCATTGCAATTTTTAGATTAATTAGATTTTATCTAATAAATTACCACACAACTTAGAAATTAAATAATTATTTTGCTAAATATATAATATTTTATCTTTTACGGGGAATATATTTGACCTTTTTAACTATTTTGGTTTATATCTACGTTATCAAAAATATTTCACTTTTTATCGGAGATAATTCTATGATTCAAGAATATTCTGTTATGCGTAATAACATCAATATGTTAGGGCATTTTCTAGGAGAAACCATTAGTGATGCCTTAGGAAGTGACATTTTGGAGCTAATTGAGAATATCCGTGTGCTGTCACGTAATTCCCGCAATGGTGATGATAAATCACGTAATCAGTTATTGGATATATTGGCGAATATTTCCACGGATAATGTGATCCCGGTGGCTCGTGCATTCAATCAATTTTTAAATTTAACTAATGTCGCGGAACAATATCAAACCATATCCAGACATCATGTTGATGATGTATCCTCGGAACGGTCGACTGCTTCATTATTTAAACGTTTAAAAGCACAAAACGTGACGAAAGAACAAGTAGTTAGAACTATTGAGCATTTATTAATTGAATTGGTATTAACCGCACATCCTACAGAAGTGACAAGACGTTCTCTAGTGCATAAGCAGGTAGAAATTAATAAGTGCCTCAGTAAATTAGAACATGATGATTTAACCGAAGCAGAACGAAAAGCGATTGAACGCCGTCTATTGCAACTAATTGCCCAAGCCTGGCATACCAATGAAATCCGTACTCAGCGCCCTAC
>CAJPST010000132.1 GCA_905373425.1 uncultured Mesocricetibacter sp. | reverse complement strand
ATCGTCCTGAGCTTGCAGATGAATATTTAGAAAGATTTAAGGATCATTTTTTTAATAATAATGTAATTACTGAAATAACCAATAAACTACAAGATGATCTATCATGCAAACTAGGTCCTGAGTTTATTAATTCTAAAGGAAAGCTATCCAATGAAACTCAAGAAAAAATTCAAAAAGAAACCTCAAGCTATGTTAGTAAAGAGTTATTAACGAAGCAGAAAGAATTAATAAAACTTCTAAAATCAGAGCTATCCAATCAGAAGCAAATAAAAATTGTTATTAGTATAGATGACCTTGATAAATCTTGGTTAAGTTCAAGCTCCATAAGATATGACTTTATTAACGCTCTATTAGATGCATTTAGAGAATTATTGGATGTTAAATCTGTTAAGATTCTAATTGCAATCAGAACAGATATTCTTATGGGAATTTATAAAAATAGTTTAAGACAACATGAAAAGGATCAATCTCTAATCTATCCTATATCATGGAATAAAAAAGAAATACTTGCGATTTTAGATAGTCGTATAAATCACCTTATAAAAAATCAATATTCAGGATCTTCAAATACAAAATTTAATGATATTTTTGGTTTTACTGTTAAAGGATTAAACGCATCAGACTATATTATAGATAGGACAATGTTGAGACCAAGAGATGCAATAAACTTTGTTAATAATTGTTTCGCTGAATGTGATGGTGAAATTGAATTAAACGAGGATATTGTAATAGCTGCTGAAGAAAAATTTTACTCCTCTAGAAAGGGAGCTCTGGTCCAAGAATGGACAAGTATATATCCGTGCGTCATGGATTATATTGATTCACTATCATTTTTAAAATCTCAAGAGTTTCACGAGGAATCACTTGATAAAAAAGATATAGAAAAAATACAGGATTTTTTAATGGATAGGGATAAAAGTACATCTACAGATAAATTTCATGAAAATATAGTTTTAAATTTTAAAGAACTTGTTAAAGTCTGGTTTATTATTGGAGTTATCGGCATTAAGAAATCTGATAGTGTTATAATTTATTCATCGTTCGAAAAATCTGAATTGGATATAACTGATCTAAACAAAACATTTATCATTCATCCGCTATTTTTTAGAAACTAGATGACAAAAAAACAATGACATAAATATTTATGTCATTGTTTTTTTTAAAAGTAATTAAAACTCAAGAATCACATTCAAAACCCGTTTATCCGACACCTGATACTTCGTCCCCAGCTGCTGTGCAAACAAACTCACCCGTAGTTCCTCAATCATATAGCGAATCTCCGCCACCTCATCAGAAATCGGTTTGGATTTTGGCAGTTTGGCAAGAAGTTGTTGGTAGGCTTGTTGCACTTGTTCCACGCGTAACATGGCGGCTCGATCGCGATTCACATCCTGAGCCAGTTTATCCATGCGTTTGTCGATGGCTTGCAGATAGCGGAGTAAATCCGGCAGGCGGGTGTAACCGCTTTTTTGCACGAAGCCTTGATAAATCAAACCTGAAATCTGGCTTTTCATATCGGAAAGCGCAAACGCCATGGTGAAATCCATTTTGCCTTTGAGGCGTTGGTTGAGTTGGTGTGTGAGCGTGAGGATCTGCTCCACTTTTTGCGCAATATCCACGGTGACTTCATTAACATTTTCACGCACGAAATCCCGTAGCTTATTAAAGCCTTCTTCGTTCCACACAAAGCCGCCAAAATCCGCAATGAGTTTATCCACGGCGCAGGCAATGCAGTCGTCAATCAAATCCAGCACGCGCCCAAACGGCGTAAAATACAGCCCTAATTTGGCTTTATTCGGTAATTTTTCATGCAGATATTTAATCGGTGACGGCACGTTGAGCAGCAACAATCGGCGCAAACCTTGTTGCATTGCCACCGCTTGTTCAAATTCCGTTTCAAAGAGTTTAATGCCCACTGCGTCTTTTTCGTCCACAATGGCGGGGAACGCTTTTACGCTAAAACCGCGCTGTTTTTGTTCGTAACATTGCGGCAACTCTGCAAAACTCCAAATGTGCAGCCCGCTTTGTTCAATGCCATCGTCTGCCACGGCGGAAATGCTTTCTTGCACACGATCTTTTAAGCTAAATTTCAGCTCGTCCAAATTCATGGATTCGGCGATTTTCTTGCCATTTTCATCCACCACACGGAAAGTCATTTTCAAATGGCTTGGGATTTGTTCCCAATTCCAATGTTCCGCCTCTACGGTGACGCCCGTCATACGGCGCAATTCATAAATCAGCGTATCCAATAACGGCTTTTCCAACGGCACGGTGCGCCCTAAAAAAGCTTGCGCATAATTCGGTGCCGGCACGAAATTGCGTCGATAAGATTTCGGCAGAGACTTAATCAGCGCAATCACCAGTTCTTCCCGCAAGCCCGGAATTTGCCAATCAAAGCCCGTCATTTCCACTTGGTTGAGCAACGGCAACGGAATATGCACGGTCACGCCATCCGCATCCGTACCCGGTTCAAATTGATAGGTCAGTTTGAGTTTCAGATTGCCTTGATGCCAGAAATTCGGGAAATCCAACTTGCTCACTTGTTCTGCATCGTCGTTAATCAAGAAAGAGCGTTCAAAATTAAGCAGCTCGGGATCTTGTTTTTCTGCCTTTTTCCACCAAGTATCAAAATGTTTTTGCGACACCACGTCAGTGCCGATACGCTGATCGTAAAACTCAAATAAAGTGCGCTCGTCCACCAAAATATCGCGGCGACGGCTTTTGTGTTCCAGTTCCTCCACTTCACGAATCAGCTGCTGATTTTGCTTGAAGAATTTATGTTTGGTATTCCAATCCCCTTCCACTAAGGCGGATTGAATAAAGATCTCACGGCTCACTGTTGGGTCAATAGATCCATAATTCACCGGTCGGGCTGCCACAATCGGCACACCATACAAACTCACTTTTTCATCAGCAACCACCGCCCCGCGAGATTTCGACCAGCGCGGCTCGGAATAGGATTTTTTGGTTAAATGCTCGGCGAGCGGCTCAATCCATTCCGGTTCAATTTCCGCCACCATGCGGCCCCAAAGTTTGGAGGTTTCCACCAACTCTGCCGCCATCACCCATTTCGGTTGTTTTTTGAAAAGCACGGAATTGGGGAAAATCGCAAAATGCGCATTACGGGCGCCGAGATATTGTTGTTTCTCCGCTTCTTTTAAACCGATATGAGAAAGCAAACCGCTTAAAAGTGCGGTGTGAATTTGCTGATATTCTGCTTTTTCCGAATTAATCGGCAAGCCCATTTCACGCACGGCAAGGCGAATTTGTTGATAAATATCCTGCCATTCACGAATGCGCAAATAATTCAAGAAATCCTTTTGGCATTGGCGGCGGAATTGGTTTTTCGTTAATTCTTTTTGCTGTTCTTGCAGATAATTCCAAAGATTCAAGAACGCCAAGAAATCCGATTTTTTATCGGCGAAGCGGCGATGTTTTTCATCGGAAGCCTGTTGCTTTTCGGTTGGGCGCTCACGCGGATCTTGGATGGATAACGCCGAGACAATAATCATCACCTCATAAACGCTGCCAAAATCGACCGCACTTAGAAGCATCTTGGCAAGGCGCGGATCGACCGAGAGTTGGGCAAGTTGGCGACCGATTGTCGTTAATCGACGTTTTTCACCCAATTTGGTTTGAACGGTTTCAAACGCACCCAACTCTTCCAACAACTTCACGCCGTCTTGAATGTGCCGTTTATCCGGCGCATCGACAAAAGGGAACGCTTCAATGTCGTCCAAACCTAATACGGTCATTTGCAAAATGACGGAAGCCAAATTGGTGCGCAAAATTTCCGGATCGGTAAATTCAGGGCGATTATTAAAATCCTCTTCCGAATAAAGACGAATACAAATGCCTTCGCTCACCCGTCCGCAACGACCTTTTCGCTGATTGGCAGAAGCCTGTGAAATCGGCTCAATCGGCAAGCGTTGCACTTTGGTGCGGTAACTATAACGAGAAATGCGTGCCGTGCCGGGGTCAATCACATATTTAATGCCAGGCACGGTTAATGAGGTTTCTGCTACGTTGGTCGCTAATACAATGCGATTTAAACCGCTCGGATGGAAAATTTTGTTTTGTTCTTGCGCAGACAAGCGGGCAAAGAGCGGTAGGATTTCCGTGTGTTTTAGATTTTGCTTTTGCAAGGCTTCAGCGGTGTCGCGAATTTCCCGCTCGCCGTTCATAAAGATCAAAATATCGCCGCGTCCTTCTGCTTGCAGTTCATCCACCGCATTGAGAATGCCTTGTAGCTGATCTTGATCGTCTTCTTCCGCAACAGGGCGATAACGCACTTCAACGGGATAAGTTCTGCCTGAGACTTCGATAATCGGCGCGTTATTAAAATGTTTAGAAAAACGTTCCACATCAATGGTGGCCGAGGTGATAATGACTTTTAAGTCCGGACGACGCGGCAGAAGCTGTTTCAGATAACCGAGAATAAAATCGTTGTTCAAGCTGCGTTCGTGGGCTTCATCAATAATCAGGCAAGAATATTGATTGAGGAAGCGATCCGTTTGAATCTCAGCCAGCAAAATCCCGTCTGTCATCAACTTGATTTGGGTGTTGTCACTAATCTGATCATTAAAACGGACTTTATACCCCACCAAATCGCCAAGTTCTGTTTGCAATTCTTCCGCAATTCGAGCGGCTACCGAACGGGCGGCAATACGGCGCGGTTGAGTATGTCCGATCGTGCCAAGATTGCCGAATCCTAGTTCCAAACACATCTTCGGCAACTGCGTGGTTTTACCCGAACCGGTTTCCCCCGCCACCACGATCACTTGATGCTCGGAAAGCAGTTTTTGAATTTCTGCTTTGCGTTGGCTAACCGGCAAACTTTCCGGAAAAACTATTGGATTTTGCACCGCACTTTTCCGTTGTTCTACACGTAATCTTGCTTGTTCAATTTGCTGTTGGATTTCATCTGCAACGGCTTGCTGTGCTTCTTGGCTTTTAATCTTGCCGATGCCGTGAATACGGGCGGATAAACGGCGTTGATCCGTAAGTATTAGTTCATTTTGATTCAATAAGGTAAATAAAGATTTTTGTAACGGCGTTAACGGCAATTTTGGTTGAGGTTTATACATAATTCTTAAAATTTTGTGAGCAAGATCACATTATAGTCATTTGGTTTATACGAACTGTTAGCATTATATGCTAAATTATGCACCTAATATACCAATGAAATTATTATATAGGAGTAATTATGAAAAGCGTCAAACTGAGTATTCTAACCTTAACTATGGCCACTGTTTTATCCGGCTGTGTGAACCAACAATCCACCGATGCACAAAATGAAGCGATGCTACAAAATCAAGCGGCACTAAGTGTAGTGTGGATGCAACAATCCGGCGAATACCAGGCATTGGCCCATCAGGCATTCAACGCGGCTAAAACCGCTTTCGATCACAGCAAAGCATCCAAAGGTAAAAAGAAAGCTGTAGTGGTTGATCTGGATGAAACCTTTATTGATAACAGTGCTTATGCAGGCTGGCAGGTAAAAAATGGCAAGCCGTTTAGCGGTGAAACTTGGACTAAGTGGGTTGATGCCCGTCAATCCGGCGCAGTACCGGGAGCCGTGGAATTTTCCAATTATGTTAACAGCCACGGTGGCGCAGTATTTTTTGTCTCCAACCGTCGTGATGATGTAGAAAAAGCAGGCACTATCGACGATATGAAACGCTTAGGCTTCACCAATGTAACAGAAGATAGATTGTTGTTGAAAAAGGATAAATCCAATAAGTCACAACGTTTTGACAGCATAATGCAACAAAATTACGATATTGTGGTTTATGTGGGCGATAATTTAAATGACTTCGGTGATGCGACTTACAAAAAATCAAATGCGGAACGCCGTAATTTCGTCGCACAAAATCATAAGTTGTTCGGAACGAAATTTATTATCCTACCTAATGCCAACTATGGCGATTGGGAAGGCGGGTTAGATCCAAGCTATTTCAAAGGCGATGTACAAAACAAATTGAATATTCGTAACAATGCGATTAAAGCGTGGGACGGCAAATAGTTAATAAAATTTGATATAAAAATATAGAAAAAGCGGGAAAATTCCCGCTTTTTTATCAACTTTTTCCCAACATTAAGGATAAGAT
>CAJPST010000131.1 GCA_905373425.1 uncultured Mesocricetibacter sp. | reverse complement strand
TGGTAATCCAACAGTTGAAGCAGAAGTTCACTTGGAAGGCGGTTTCGTTGGTCTGGCAGCGGCTCCATCAGGCGCATCAACCGGTTCACGTGAAGCTTTAGAATTACGCGATGGCGATAAATCCCGTTTCTTAGGTAAAGGTGTATTAAAAGCCGTTTCTGCCGTCAACAACGAAATCGCTAAAGCGGTTGTTGGTAAAGACGCATCCAACCAAGCTGAAATCGACCAAATTATGATCGATTTAGACGGTACAGATAACAAATCTAAATTCGGTGCAAACGCAATTTTAGCGGTTTCCTTAGCAAACGCGAAAGCGGCTGCCGCATCAAAAGGTAAAGCACTTTACGAACACATTGCAGACTTAAATGGCACTCCGGGTGTGTATTCTATGCCGCTTCCAATGATGAACATCATCAACGGTGGTGAGCACGCTGACAACAACGTTGATATTCAAGAATTCATGATTCAACCGGTTGGTGCAAAAACCTTACGCGAAGCATTACGTATCGGTGCAGAAGTGTTCCACAACTTAGCTAAAGTATTAAAAGGCAAAGGCTTGAACACCGCTGTAGGTGATGAAGGTGGTTTTGCTCCAAACCTGGCTTCTAACGCGGAAGCATTAGCTTGCATTAAAGAAGCTGTTGAAAAAGCAGGTTATGTATTAGGTAAAGACGTAACATTAGCGATGGACTGTGCGTCTTCCGAGTTCTACAATAAAGAAAGCGGCAAGTACGAAATGAAAGGTGAAGGCCGTTCATTCACTTCTCAAGAGTTCACACACTATTTAGAAGAATTAACCAAACAATACCCAATCGTATCTATTGAAGACGGTCAGGACGAATCTGACTGGGAAGGCTTCGCATACCAAACTAAAGTATTGGGTGGTCGCGTTCAATTAGTGGGTGATGACTTATTCGTAACCAACACCAAAATCTTAAAAGAAGGTATCGAAAAAGGTATCGCAAACTCCATCTTAATCAAATTCAACCAAATCGGTTCTTTAAGCGAAACTTTGGCTGCGATTAAAATGGCGAAAGATGCTGGTTACACCGCGGTAATCTCTCACCGTTCCGGTGAAACCGAAGATGCGACTATCGCTGACTTGGCGGTTGGTACAGCAGCGGGTCAAATCAAAACTGGTTCTATGAGCCGTTCTGACCGTATTGCGAAATACAACCAATTAATCCGTATTGAAGAAGCATTAGAACGCGCTGGTACACCTGCTCCGTTCCCTGGCTTAAAAGCGGTTAAAGGTCAAGCGTAATCAATCGGTTAGTTTAATTTTCTAAAAACGAACGAAAAACACACCGCACTTTTTGTTGAAAAATGAAAAGTGCGGTGATTTTTTACGGAGTTTTGTAATATGAATAATCCCCTTCTCACTGAACCATGGCTGACTTGGGCCATTGAAATTCAAAGTATTGCGCAAAACGGCCTAGCTTATTGTAAAAATATTTATGATATTGAGCGTTACGAGCGTTTGCGTGATATTGCCGCAGAGATGCTAAGCTATAAAACTGATATTCCGGTTGAAAAAGTGAAGTCGCTTTTTTGCCATGAACAAGGTTATCAAACTCCCAAAATTGATTCTCGGGCTGCGATTTTTAAACATGACAAAATCCTGTTAGTACAAGAAAATGACGGTTTATGGTCGTTACCCGGCGGTTGGGTGGATGTGTTGGAAACTATAGACAGTAATACGGTGAAAGAGGTTAAAGAAGAAGCCGGATTAGATGTCAAACCTCGTTTTCTTATCGCAATTCACGCCCAACACAAACGCAATTATCCGCCTTTTGCCTATCGCGTGTTAAAAGCCTTCGTTATGTGCGAACTGCTCGGCGGAAAATTTCAACACAATAGCGAAACCCTACAATCGGCATATTTCACACTCGACGAATTACCCGAAATGAATAATGAGAAAAATACCAAAGAACAAGTTGAGCTCTGCTTTCAAGCCTATCATAGCAAACATTGGATAACTGAATTTGATTAAGGAAATATTATGTTGCATTTAGTTTTAGAAGATGACCATCTAATCGGCCAGAAAAAGCACTTCGGTGCCCATTCTACGGTACATGAGCATTTTGTCGTTATGTTTGAAGATGATGGTGAAACCGGCTATTTTTATGCGATGGATTTGAATAATCCTGCTCAACCGATTGCTGACAGCTTATATGTGTACGGCGTGGATAGTATTGAAGGACGCCATGAAGCGCGTAAGTTTCAAATCTGTTGGTCGGAAGACGGCAATCAAGCTTTTTTACTAGTCAACGGCTATCCGCACGCCTCTTTTGATTTCACCCGTTTGGTCGGCTATAACCATAGTAAATTTCCTATGCCGGACATCAGCAGCATGTGGTCGCATGAAGAAATCACCGATAAATTGGTTGCACAATGGCTTAAATAACGCTAAAACACGTCAAATTTTAACCGCACTTTTGCTCTCATGGCTTTGCATAAAAGCACCAAAAGTGCGGTATTTTTTGCCTATTTCAGGCTATAATGCACAATTTACTCCTTCAAACAATGAGCCGATTTCATGGAAAATTCTGATTTACATACGCCGATGATGCGTCAATATCTAGCACTCAAAGCTGAAAGCCCCGATGTATTACTATTCTATCGCATGGGGGATTTTTATGAGCTGTTTTATGATGATGCCAAAAAAGCAGCGGCATTGCTTGATATTTCGCTCACAAAACGCGGGCAATCGGCAGGACAACCCATTCCTATGGCTGGTGTACCTTATCATGCAGTGGAAGGGTATCTAGCGAAGTTGGTGGAACTCGGCGAATCGGTGGCAATTTGCGAACAAGTTGGTGATCCGGCTACGGCAAAAGGGCCGGTAGAACGCAAAATTGTGCGCATAGTTACGCCGGGCACAGTCAGCGACGAAGCTCTGTTGCCAGAACGGCAGGATAATTTGATTGCTGCGGTCTATCAGGAAAAAGAACGTTTCGGACTGGCGACATTGGATATGACTTCAGGACGTTTTCAACTCAGTGAACCCGCAACAAAAGAAAATCTGCAAGCGGAACTGCAACGCATTGCTCCGGTAGAATTGCTTTACTGCGAGGATTTTTCCGATATGCAACTGATTGAAAATGCAAAAGGATTACGTCGCCGTCCAATTTGGGAATTTGAATTGGGAACTGCAATTCAGCAACTCAATCGTCAATTCGGCACACAAGATTTGCGCGCTTTCGGAGTGGAAAAAGCCTTACTCGGGCTTTGTGCGGCAGGTTGTTTACTACAATATGCACGCGAAACCCAACGTAGTGCGCTACCGCATATTCAAAGTATTAATCTCATTCAAAATAACGAACATATTCAATTGGATGTGGCAACACGGCGCAATCTGGAACTCACCCAAAATCTTGCCGGTGGCTCGGAAAATACACTGGCTGCCGTATTAGACAAATGCGTAACACCGATGGGTAGCCGCCTGTTGAAACGTTGGATCCACCAGCCAATTCGTGATATTGAAAAATTGCAACAACGACAACAAGTTATTAGTGAAATTTTACAACAGGATTTAATCACCGAACTGCAAACATCGTTACAACAGGTCGGCGATATGGAACGTATTCTGACTCGAGTAGCCTTGCGTACTGCCCGCCCGCGTGATTTAACTCGACTTCGCACGGCATTGGAACAAATTCCGCTTATTCGCTCCGTGTTAAAAACTTCCAAAAAAATGACCGCACTTTCAAATCAACTCGGCGAATTTGAGGGGCTGTTTGAATTGTTACAGCAAGCAATTATTGATAACCCGCCACTACTGATTCGTGACGGTGGTGTGATTGCCGAAGGCTATAATGCGGAACTGGACGAATGGCGTTCGTTATCTGACGGTGCAACTAAATATTTAGAAGACTTGGAAATTCGTGAACGTGAAGCAACCGGTATCGATACTCTGAAAGTCGGATTTAACGCGGTACACGGTTACTATATTCAAATCAGTCAGGGGCAGGCACACAAAGCGCCGATTCACTATGTACGTCGGCAAACACTAAAAAATGCCGAGCGTTACATTATTCCCGAACTGAAAACTTACGAAGACAAAGTACTGAAAGCTAAAGGAGCTGCTTTAGCACTCGAAAAACAATTGTATGATGAAATTTTTGATCAAATCCTACCGCACTTAGGCGCACTGCAGTTGACAGCACAGACCTTAGCTAAACTGGATGTGCTGACTAACCTGGCAGAACGCGCCGACAGCTTGAATTACGTCTGCCCTCAATTCAGCGATGAAATCGGCATCCAAATTCACAACGGGCGTCATCCTGTGGTGGAAAGAGTAATGAAAGATCCTTTTATCGCTAATCCGCTGGCCCTTAACCCGCAACGCCATTTACTGATTATTACCGGCCCCAACATGGGCGGTAAAAGTACTTATATGCGACAAACCGCACTAATTGTGTTGATGGCATATATCGGTAGTTTTGTACCGGCAGAAAGTGCGGTTATCGGTCAGACTGACCGCATCTTCACCCGAATTGGCGCCTCCGATGATCTTGCCTCGGGCCGCTCAACCTTCATGGTCGAAATGACCGAAATGGCTAATATTTTACATCAAGCAACTTCACAAAGCCTTGTTTTAATTGATGAAATAGGACGTGGCACATCTACTTACGACGGTTTATCATTAGCTTGGGCATGCGCTGAATGGCTGGCGAAAAAAACACGTTCATTAACATTATTTGCTACCCATTATTTTGAATTAACCGTCTTGCCTGAACAACTTTCCGGTACGGCAAATGTACATCTGGATGCAATGGAGCACGATAACACCATTGTTTTCATGCATGAGGTACAAGAAGGAGCGGCAAGCAAAAGTTACGGCCTTGCGGTTGCTGCTTTAGCCGGCGTACCACAAAGTGTTATCACATTGGCAAAACAAAAGCTGAAACAGCTGGAAAAACTATCACAGCAAAATGCCGATCAGCGTATTCAAGATTTACGCATAATTAATCAGTCGCAGGGTGAACTTGACTTAATGGAAACAGATAATAGCAAAAATGTAGTAATGGAAATGCTGGAAAAACTCGACCCGGATGATCTCAGCCCAAAACAGGCTTTGGCATATTTGTATCAATTAAAAAAGCTGGTTTAATTTTTTCATAACCGGCTCCTATTGCAAATAATTTGAAAGGTTATAGAATAGGCGCCGCTTAAAAAATAAAAAATAATAGTTCTTATCTCTAATATAAAAAACATAGAATGAATATACTCTTGGACATCAAGTTCGTTATTAATACCATCTTACAAACCCCACATTTATTGATTCTGGCGAAAACTTTTATCGCCTTATTGCTTGGTTCGTTTATTGGTTTAGAGCGTGAATTAAAACGTAAACCGGTTGGCGTGAAAACCTGTGCAATTATTTCGATTACTACTTGTATTTTGACTATTGTGTCAATTCAATCAGCCGAATATTATTCTGCAGTGTCGGAAAATATTCGTACGGATCCAATGCGCTTAGCTGCACAAGTAATAAGCGGCATTGGTTTTCTTGGTGCAGGAGTAATTCTACGCAAAAGCAATGATGCAATTTCCGGTCTAACTACTTCAGCTATTATCTGGGCTGCTGCCGGAATCGGTATTGCCACCGGTGCAGGCTTCTTTTTTGATGCGGTGATTGCAACGGTAATGATTCTGATCGCTATCCGCTTAAGTCCGATAGTCCACCGTTTTGTGCATAATAAAAAACAGGAAAAAGATATTGAGGCTATTTTTACGATTCATTTAAATAATGTTGAGGCAGTTGAAAAAGTTACCGCTTTATTTGATGTTCAGGAAAATAAATTCGACTCAATGGAACTTAAAGATTTATATAACGGTGAAGTTAAATTAATTATTAACATAGATATTGAAGATTATAGTTTATTGCATAAAATTTATGTGGCATTAAAACAGCAACCGGAAGTGATCGGAGTAGATCTAATTAGTTAAAAGAACGTGTTAATTCCGCCTTTATTGCGCAATCGTTTAATTAATATAAAAACGGCAGACAAAAAAATCTGCCGTTTTTTTATTTGCATTTCATTTTCACTTCTATATAATTACGAACCGAAATTTAATAAATAGAATTTGTAATGAAACGAAACTTTCAACATCGTAATACACAACAGCGCCGCCATACGATTATGCA
>CAJPST010000130.1 GCA_905373425.1 uncultured Mesocricetibacter sp. | reverse complement strand
TAAACTCGTCATCAACCAGTGCCCACACAGTTTGTCTGATGGTTTGTTAAAGAGCGTTTGCATTAAGCAAGGACTGATATAATAGACAATTAGGTAACTTCTCGTCAAGCAGTTTTAGAAAAAAACTCTCAATCGTTTCTTTTTTCATCAAAATACACTAAAACTAAATCTCTTGGAAAAAATAACCGCACTTTATATCATTGTGATTCAAAGTGCGGTTAAAATTTTACTCATTTTATTCTTTTGGCAGTTTTATCACCGAAACGACAAGTCCACCCCAGATAATCACCAACGCAACGATCATCATTATGATTGCATCTGTACTCATTTTTCCCCCTCTTTATTTGCTATTTCTTCATCATACCATTTGAGACGGGACAACAAAAATGCTACAACAACCAGACAAATCGCCATTCCCCAACCGAAAGTATTGATAAACCAACTCGGATAACCTTCATACCCCTCTTGAATGACTTTTGCCGCTTCGCTGAGTAACATAAATGCTAATATCCCCGTCGTAATCACTATGCAAAGGCGCCAAATAAAACCGACTTTAAATGAAGAGGTTTCATTTAAGTGATCACCCAAAATACCTAATTTTTCATTTGCCACAATTGCGATTAATGACACGAATGCCACCGCTACGATGCCGAAATAGTTAACAAATTTATCCATTACATCTAGCATCGGTAGACCCGTTGTCGTTCCAAACAAGAAAACAGAAGCCACCATCATCGGCACACACACCATAAAAGTTGCTTTTACGCGGCGCATTCTTAATTTATCTTGCACGGCAGAGATTATCACCTCAATAACCGAAATAAATGAAGTTAATGCGGCAAATGTTAGCGAACCAAAAAATAAAACGCCTAATACTTGTCCGAATGGTGCCTGGTTAATGATAGTCGGGAAAGCAAAGAATGCCAAACCAATACCACCTTTTGCCACTTCACTCACTTCTTGCCCGGCAGCTGTCGCCATAAAACCTAACGCTGCAAATACACCGATTCCGGCCAACACCTCAAAGCTGCTGTTCGCAAAACCCACAACTAAGCCTGTGCCTGTCAAATCGGATTCTTTTTTCAGATAAGAAGCATATGTAAGCATGATACCGAAGCAGATAGACAGCGAGAAGAAAATCTGACCATAGGCAGCTATCCATACACTCGGATCAGATAATTTATCCCAATTCGGTGTAAATAAAGCCTCTAATCCTTTGCTTGCACCCGGTAAAAATAAAGCCGAAATCACTAATGCTAGAAACATCAAAACCAATATAGGCATCAGTAGGGTTGAACTTTTTGCAATCCCTTTTTGGATACCTAATGCCAATACGGCTAAAGAAACAATCCATACTGCAATAAGTGGGCCTACAACCATTCCGACGAATTCGAAGCTTACACCTTGCGCTATATCGCCCATTTTTAGAAATTCGCCGACAAAAAAATCGATCGGTTTTTCGCCCCAAGCTTTAGTGAAAGAAAAATAAGTATAAGTTGCCGCCCAACCCAACACAACTGCGTAGTAAATTCCGATAATAACATTGACTAAAACCTGCCACCAACCGAAGGTTTCAAAGTGTTTACTAAAACGGCGATAAGACAAAGGAGCACCACCACGGTGACGATGTCCAATGGCATAATCCAAAAATAATAGTGGAATACCCGCGGTTAATAACGCGATCAAATATGGAATAATAAACGCACCACCACCGTTTTCATATGTGGTATAAGGGAATCTCCAAATATTACCCAACCCAACAGCCGAACCGATTGCGGCAAAAATAAAGGCTCTACGCCCCGAAAAAGTTTCTCTTTTAGAAGCCGACGTTGCCATTTCTTCTTTTTCCTTCTTTTATATTATTAGTAAATTGAGAGTAAGAAATATAACCTAATATCAGAGCCAGTCAATAGCACATAATGTTTTATTTTATAATAATTTCAATCAATTAATAAAAATAAGCCAAAATATATGACTAAAAAACAATTAAAATTTGGCATATTTAACTAAAAAATGAATTTTATCAGGATTTTAATTTAATCCCTTCAGATTCAAACAGCACAAAACGCCAATAAAACTTTTTCAATCTCTGAATTTAGTGGGTTAAAGAGCGGTCTATTTTTTTGCTGTTTTGAAAAACAAAAACGGGCAATTTGACTGCCCGTTTCACTTTTTCCTATTTTGTCAGGATTATTTGCACACTTCTTCCGTTTGCATTGGTTTTACCGCCTGATTAATCATACTGCTGATCTGTTTTTGGTTATTAGCGGTAAATACTTTGCCCTTGGTTGCATGTGCCACACAGTTTGCCCCTTTTGCTCCACCAATATCCACCACATTAATTCTTAAACGAGGTTTTTGGCGTGCAATTTGAGCGGCTAAAGCACACACATCCTGATCCTTATCACAACTATTTTCACCATCACTAATGAGCAAAATAAAAGCCTCTTTATTTTTACCATCAACCATTGCTGCTGCTTGTTGTAGCCCACTGTAAAGCGGTGTACCGGTTTGCCGGTTTGGTAGCACATTGTAAGTAGAACGATCAAGAAACGGGAAAATATTACTGATCGTTGACTTTAAGGCTCCACGGTTACTTTGCCCATAAAAACCATGATCATGTGCTGACGGACAAGTCGATAATGTTACAAAGCCAATCGGTACATTAGGCGCAACATTATTAATAATTGATGCCGCAGCCTTTTTAGCCACTGTCAATCGATTCGGCGACCGCAACATATGTCTGTTTTCTTCGATTGAGGTAAAATTACGCGCCCATCTTGCCCAGAACTCATTCATAGCTGCATCAGACTCATTTAACGAACTCAGCATTGACGGAGAATTATCAAACACCATAACCATTTGCGGAAGCTCTTCCGGCTTGACTTTCGTTGTACATAGCTTCTCCGGCTCAACTTTTTTCTCTTCTACCGGTTTCAACTCTTTCTCAGGCTCTTCAACTTTAGGTTCCTCTACAACTTCAGGCTCTTTCGGTATTTCTTCCGCTTTAGGTTCTTCAACTTTAGGTGGAAGAATTTGTGGCGGCTCAAAATCCAGTAACTTTTCGCGAGTTAGCGGTTCTTCCATAGGAATAGGCTCAAACGGCGCAAGAGGTACTTGTGGCGTGCGAAGACAAAACCACCACCAAGCCAAAAGGCCTAACAGCAATAACAATAACGGCAACAAAAAGCAACACCAGCGATGCCGTGAGAAAATCGAGCTAGAAATGACCGCACTTTCTACGACCGGTGGCGGAGGTGGTGCAGGTGGATCACCGATACCCCAACCAACAATAACCGGTTGATTATTCACGCTGTAGATTTCTTTTTTAGACGAATTCGCTGCTGCCAGTAAATCGCCGATAATTTTTGCCTTATCTGCTGGGAGTTGATTTTTATTTTGTAGATCAGTCACTAAAGCACGAATAGAAGCTAATTTATTCTGTACTTCCGCCAATAGTGCCGCACTTTGCTGCTTGTCGGTTAGCCTTATCGGTTGACCTTCTAGATTAGAATACCATTCTACGATTTCATTATTTTCACCTTTCACCACCGGCTCGGCAAATAATTGTAATGTGCTCGGTGGTAAATGGCGGGCGAGAAAAGGTTTAATTTCTTTGAATTGGTTAAATAAATCAACCGCTTTTTGATTTTCTTGTTCCAAAGCGATTCGAGCCAGACGTTGCATAAATTTCAACTCATTATTAATTAAAAAAACGGCAAAATTTTTCACCGCACTTCGTAAACAAACAAAGGGTAAGCAATCGCTTACCCTAATAAATTAAAGCCCTAATGCTTGCTGTAAAGTAGAAAGTTTAGATTGCAAACGTTGGATTTCCAGTTGCTTATCCATTTCTGAACCGGTGCTGTTATTCACCGCTTGCATCTGCTGTTCGACTTCCGCAATCTGCTTCAACAAACCGGATTTACCGGCAGCTTTTTGTTTCAAGTTTGCCGTCAGTGCATTAACCGATTTATTTAATTTGGCTAACTGCGCCTTTTTCTGCGCTTTACTTGCATTAACCGTTTTTTGCTGTTGCTGAATCTGAGCATAAATGGCATTCAGTTCTTTATTGGTGGCTTTTTCATCAATAAGAATTTTTTCTTTTTGCTCGATACGCTTATCATAGCTGCCCGACATTTTGCAGGAGGCTTTGCTAAATACGTTTAATTCTATACTCGGATCACATTCTTCCGGCGTATTGGTACATGCACTTAATGTTAATAATGAAGTAGCAACAATGAGAGTTAATTTTATTACTTTCATAAGGTTATCCTAATCTAATCGCAGTACGTTGTTTAGAAGTAGCCGCAACTAAACTTTCCAGTTCATTGATTTGTTTATTGAGCTGAGAAATTTGTGCGTTATATTGGCTGACATTCGCCCCTTGCGATTTGAGTTCTCGGGCTGAAGCAGTAAAGTTATCACGTGATGATTT
The DNA here is from genome assembly GCA_905373425.1 of uncultured Mesocricetibacter sp. GTDB lineage: Bacteria > Pseudomonadota > Gammaproteobacteria > Enterobacterales > Pasteurellaceae > CAJPST01. The sequence continues at coordinate 1,772 of CAJPST010000130.1, read as the reverse complement.
TAGTTTAGCCAAACGTTCGTTTAAGGTTTTCAGGTTAGCATCTATTTTAGCCAGTTCCTGTCTTGCCTGAGACTGCTGCACAGTTTTATTTTTTATCTGTTTATCCAACTTAACTAAGGTCTGATTATCCTGAGCCAATACGGTTCTAGCAGCAGCAATAGTTTCTCTACTCGCCTGATTGGCAGATTGAACTTGTTGAATTTCTGCGTTAAGACGGTCTTCTTTGTTCGCATAACTTGTACGCTGTTTTTCTAAGTAGTAGTTGGTTCCCATCCCGACGCCACAACCCGCAACCGCACCTATTGCCGCACCGGCCGCTGCCGTAGAAGAATCCCCCGTAGAAGCACCAATAATCGCCCCACTTGCCGCACCGATTAAACCGCCGCCGACGCAAGCCCACATACCAGATTCACCAAAAAATTCTGCTTGATGCCCGCTATTTAAACGGGGATCCGTATCAGTTCCACCACCAAAAACGCCCCCTCCTAATTCTTGGCAACCACTTAAGGCTATTGATGCTGATAAACCAAGAATTAAATTAAATTTTTTGGTTTTTGTTAGTTCCATATTCTGCTCCTAAGTTAATGACTGTTAATTGACACGAACTGCATTACATGCTTTCAGCCAATTTTCTCGCTCTACCTTACCATTTTTATAATAAGACGCTAGATGATTCCAATATAAATCAACATACTGATTCAAATTAGATTTATTTTGATTTTTCAACTTATCCAAAACCGCCTGTACTTGATTTTTAACTGTTGCTTCCGAATACGTTGATGTCGTTTCAACCAATGTATCAGCATAATATTTAAGCACAAAATCTCTTACTTTCAAGGATTCTTCCATTTTTTCCTTTAAATTCGAGCAGGAATCCATTGCCGTTTCTTTATTAGCACACAGTTTATCATGAACATTTTTATTGTTCTCATAAGCCTTATTCAGATCCGAGACATCAGTGCACAAAAAAGCGCCAAGTTGCAATGCTGAACGAATAGCCTGATCACGTTGTTCATCTTTTGCTTGGTTGGAAGCCCGTAGTGAGTCTTCTAAGTTTTTTAGCTGATCTTTCAGTGCTTTATTATCCACTCCCTGCGTGATTTTTTCCAAATTGGAAACAATTTCACGATCTTTACTGTTGCTATCCTTACCGAGCAACTTCCAAGCATCATTTAGGGCTCTCATTCTATCGTTGGAAGTAATAACCGGCGTGACAAGTGCTACACGGAATCCGGTATCTTTAGCTTTAAATGCCATTCCTGTATCCGTATAATACGGGTTCTCCACTCGAAAAGAAGACGAGATCTGATCTTCCGGGGTTAAATAACTGCCTCCACGAACAGTAATTCCACCACTTTGCCCATGATAACGATCGAGCTTATTCATCTTAAAGGGATCAAAGGTCATTTCATTCGCATTGCCCAAAATATCAAATAAACCTAACGGATTCGGTGCTAATAAGCCTGTCAATTGTAAACGACCATTAGCTGATTTTGAGCCTGAAAACCATACGGCTTTTGCCAGACCATTAGCAAGAGGAAAGGTTTTTTCCCGAAATTCGGACTCAGATACTGCCACACCGCCGCGAGCCGCATACTCCCATTCCACGTTGGTTGGCAAACGAATAAAACCCGATTTACCATCTTCAGTCGGTAGCTTAGCTTTGTGGTTTTTCAATAACCACTCGTTATATTTATGACTGAACGCCACCGCATCAAACCAGCTGACATCGGTCACCGGCAAGCGTCCCTTCATATCGACGGCAGGGCAGG
>CAJPST010000129.1 GCA_905373425.1 uncultured Mesocricetibacter sp. | reverse complement strand
GAATACGGATTATTCATCAATACCGATGAGGTTATGATTAAAGCCAACAATTTGAATACAGAAACGGATCAAGAAGCGTTATTAATGCAAACAGAGCAAGATTTTCATTACTATGACAGCGAAAGTATCGCTTTCTGCGGATTGGAAGATTTCGAACGGTTTTTACGTTCTTATCTAGCGTTTATTGGTAGCTCTACTACGTGAATAACTCATTTAATGCAAAGAGCGGTTAATATTTTAGCTAAAATTTTAACCGCTCTTTCAATCGAAAAATCAGACGTTTTAAAACGCTTTTAAACACTATGCCTTGTTAATTTATCGGTGGCAATTCTTCAATTATAACCGGTAGTTCAATCATTTTTCCCAGCCTGGAAATCACAGCTTTCACTTCGGTATTCGGCGGCGTATCGCTGATTATTTGTATCATTTGAGCCGGTGAAGTAATACGAATGCCATTAAATTTTAATAACACGTCGCCAACTTGAATCCCCGCCTTATATGCCGGGCTTTCAGGTGTCACGCCTTCAATAATTAAACCGTCTTTATATTCGCCCTGCCCATTGCTAAACACCACGCTGCTTTGTACGCCAAAATAACTGCGAATCACTCGTCCGTCACGAATAATCTTATGCATTACATCATTCGCCATGTCAATCGGAATAGCGAAATTAAGTCCTTCTGCTACTTCAGTTGAATCTTTGCCGATACTTAACGCACTAATACCAACTAATTCACCCAAGGAATTAATCAGCGCGCCACCTGAATTACCGCGATTGATAGATGCATCAGTTTGAATAAAATTTTGACGCCCAAATGCCGCCTCTTTTGCATTGCGCCCCGTCGCGCTAATAATTCCTTGCGAAACGCTTTGCCCCAAGTTATAAGGATTGCCGATAGCCAACACAACATCACCGACATGAACGGGATGATTAGGATTTTGTGGAATTGTAGAAAGCGCATCCGCTTTAATTTTTAATACCGCCAAATCCGTCAGGCTGTCGGAACCGATTAAATTTGCATTAAACAAACGGCCATCCTGCAACGCAACCACGATTTGATCGGCATTTTGAATAACATGTTTATTGGTCAAAATATAACCGTCTTCTGACATAATTACACCGGAACCTAGATTTTTCACTTCCAGCTGATTATCGGCATTGGATGAAGTAGAAAAAGAACGGTTATAAACATTCACTACCGCAGGCGAAGCAATTCTCACAGCCTCTTTGAATGACATCACTTTATCGGTAATTTTCAACGGCATATTTGAGCGAAATTGAGGAAAGACAACTAAAATCAAGGTTGCCGCAATAAGCCCCATTATGGCTGACCATAGCAATTTCTTTAACATTCTATTTCCTTGTATAAACCATTTTTACATCTTCGCCGATAGGTTCGACGAATTGTAATTTCCATTCCGTTGCATCGGATAATTTGGTCAAATTTGGTAGATGGCAAAGTCCACGCGCCTGATCACCGAGTAATTTGGGTGCAATATAAACAATCAATTCATCCACCAAACCGTTTTCAATCAAAGAACCGGCTAAATTGGCTCCCGCCTCAACCCAAAGTGTGTTAATACCACGTTTACCTAATTCTGCCATAAGTGCCCGTAGTTGAGTTTGATTTGGTTCAATGTGAAGTAATAAATGCTGACAAAAATCAGGAAACGCGCTCATATCGCGTTCTTTAGAACTCACCAACCACACTGGAGACGCAGTTTTAAACAAATTGTGATACGGTCGCACACGGTGTTGCGAATCCATAATGATACGAATCGGTTGACGCACTTTTTCTTGCGCATATTCAGCCTGAATGTTTGCAGGAAATTGTTCCCAGCGCACATTGAGAGAAGGATTATCCACTAAAACCGTACCGCTAGCCGATAACACTGCCGAGCTTCTCGCCCGTTCCACTTGTACATCCGCACGTGCTGCTTCACCCGTAATCCATTTGCTTTCGCCTGAAACCGTTGCAGTTTTTCCATCAATAGTGATTGCCATTTTTAACTGCACAAACGGCATTCCCGTACGCATACGCTTCAAAAAACCTTTATTCAATGCTTCCGATTTTTCAGCTAAAAAACCGACCGCACTTTCAATGCCAGCATCCGTTAGCATTTTTAAACCTTTTCCGGACACCAACGGATTCGGATCCTCGATTGCCACGATCACCTTTGCTACGCCGGCATCAATTAAGGCTTGAGCGCAAGGTGGGGTCTGTCCGAAATGTGAGCAGGGTTCTAAAGTTAAATAAGCGGTTGCGCCTTTGGCTTTCTCCCCTGCCTCGCGCAACGCCATTACTTCAGCGTGCGCTTCTCCGGCCTTAGAATGAAACCCCTTGCCGACAATTTCTCCGTCATTCACTAACACGCAGCCTACCGACGGATTCGGATCAACCGTGAATTGGCCTTTTGCCGCCAAATCTAATGCTAACTGCATAAACATCTGATCTTGCTGAGTAAATTGCATTCTTAATCCTTTAGCTTTTCAATTTCTTTAGTAAATTCATTAATATCTTCAAAGCTCAAATAAATGGATGCAAAACGAATATACGCCACTTTATCGAGTTTTTTCAGTTCATCCATTACCAGATTTCCCACCAATTTGCTCGGCACCTCACGCTCGCCTGTCGCTTGTAATTGATGAATAATATAACTAATTGATTTTTCGACATCATCTGAATTTACAGGGCGCTTTTCCAAGGCGTGTTGAATGCCGCGACGCAATTTCTCTTCGTTAAACGGTTCGCGCGTGCCGTTATTTTTCACAATGCGCGGCACCACCAATTCTGCGGTTTCAAAAGTCGTAAAACGCTCATGACATTTGGTGCATTCACGGCGACGACGTACTTGAAAGCCTTCCGACACTAATCGGCTGTCAATTACTGTAGTTTCCTCGGTAGAACAAAACGGGCAATGCATAAATTTTCTCTTTCATAAAAATATTCGTGCATTCTAGCAAAATTTCGTTTACTTTACGATAAATAAACCGCCCCTAATCTTATTCACATCAAGGAGATTTTATGAAAGTTACCAGCTCCGCCATTAAAAATGGTGCATTTGAAGACAAATATGGTAAACGCGGCACCCAATTCAGCCCAAACGGTATGCCGACGTATTCAATTCCCTTTGAAATTAGTGATGTCCCGGCAGGCACAAAATCTTTTGCGGTTGTACTGGAAGACAAAGATGCTATTACTGCCAGCGGTTTTGTTTGGATTCACTGGTTGATCGCCAATCTTGAACGTCGCTCTGTCAGTGAAAATGAAAGCAAAGATGCAACGGATTATGTACAGGGCGCAAACTCGTGGGCAAGTGCATTGGGAAATTTCGATATTTTAGAAGCTTCCGCTTATGGTGGAATGGCACCGCCGAATTGTCTACACCGTTACGAATTGATTGCCTATGCGTTAGATACAAAACTCGATTTAAAACAAGGCTTTCGATTCAATGACCTGCACTTTGCCATGCAAGGACATATCCTAGATCAAGCAGTCGTAATGGGTACTTATGATGTTTAAGGCAAACTAACGGTGAAAAGTGCGGTCGGTTTTTGAGGCATTTTACAAAATAGGCTAAAACCCCACCGCACTTTTTTTCCGATTAGGTTTGTGATTGTGTTTCGTCTAATTCGTCCGCTGTAGCGGCTAAAATTTCGCGGGTCAACAAGGCTAGCGAGCGATAAAACGGTAGTGTTGCCGCGCTTTCTACTTTTGATAGAAACTTACCTGCATAAGGCAGCAAATACTGCTCAAATAACTCTGCTTGCGCCACAGTAGAATTCAAATTGTCCTCAATCCATGAAGCAGTCAATAAAACGAGCCCAAAATCTACAGGGCTTGTCAGATCCGGCATTCCGCGTTCTTGACGAAAAGCCAAGAATGCTTGTTCATCTAAATCGTAAGCCGCCATGTGCATTGGTACCTTACCTCCATCAATGGAAAACAAAGCAAGATATTCATCCTCTAACATGGCAGGTTTAATCAACATCTGTACATCAGCTATCGCCCGTTCGCTTTCATTGTCCGTATGCAAAGCCCAAACTTGTTGCAAGCCTTTTTGTTGCAACCAATTAAACACGTTTTCCAATACCGGATCCGTCGGCATTCTATGAAACAGATTACCGAACAAACGGCTAATTAGGGAAAAATTAGTAATAAGATTTTCTGACATATATTTTCCTAAAATAGGTAAAAAAACGACCGCACTTTAACACAATTTCTGCTAGAATACCGCTCTTTTTAACGGATTGCGTTAAACGGTTTACCGAGCAATCTCCTGACTTGAACTCAGACTAATGGAAAACTTATGACTTTCAAACCCGAACTGCTATCACCGGCAGGTACACTAAAAAATATGCGTTATGCTTTCGCATACGGCGCAGATGCCGTTTACGCAGGACAACCACGTTATAGCCTACGTGTGCGCAATAATGAATTTAATCACGCCAACCTGAAAATTGCCATTGACGAAGCGCATTCATTGGGTAAAAAATTCTATGTGGTGGTAAATATTGCACCGCATAATTCAAAATTAAAGACTTTTATCAAAGATTTACAAGCCGTAGTTGAAATGAATCCCGATGCATTAATTATGTCTGATCCAGGCTTAATTATGCTGGTTCGTGAAAATTTCCCTGACATGGATATTCACCTTTCAGTGCAAGCTAATGCGGTGAACTGGGCGACCGTGAAATTCTGGAAACAAATGGGGCTAACCCGTGTCATTTTATCACGCGAATTATCCATTGAGGAAATTGCCGAAATTCGTGAAAAAGTGCCCGATATCGAACTGGAAATTTTCGTACACGGTGCGCTTTGTATGGCTTATTCCGGACGCTGTCTATTATCGGGCTACATTAATAAACGCGACCCGAATCAAGGTACTTGTACCAATGCCTGCCGCTGGGAATATAAAGTGGAAGAAGGCACAACGGATGATGTGGGAAATATCGTACCGAAATATGATTCGGCACAACAAATTGAAGTAAAAAACGTGGCTCCGACTTTAGGTGAAGGTCAAACGACGGATAAAGTTTTCCTTTATACCGAACCGCAACGTCCAGACGAACAAATGACCGCATTTGAAGATGAGCACGGTACTTATTTTATGAATTCCAAAGATTTACGTGCAGTACAGCATGTAGAGAAACTTGCGCAACTCGGGGTACATTCATTAAAAATTGAGGGACGAACCAAGTCTTTCTACTACTGTGCCCGCACCGCTCAAGTTTATCGAAAAGCCATTGATGATGCCGTAGCCGGCAAGCCGTTTGATGAAAGCCTAATGAGTACATTAGAAAACTTAGCGCATCGCGGTTACACTGAAGGCTTTTTGCGCCGACATACTCATGACGAATACCAGAATTATGATTACGGTTATTCCATTTCAGAACGCCAGCAATTTGTCGGTGAGTTTACCGGCAAGCGTAATGCTCAAGGCATGGCAGAAGTGGCGGTTAAAAATAAGTTTTTACTCGGTGATGAAATGGAAATGATGACACCCAAAGGCAATATTATTTTCAAAATCAACCAAATGCTAAACCGTAAAAACGAATCTGTTGAAGCAGCCCTTGGAGATGGACATTTTGTGTTTTTAGATGTTCCTGAAGATATTTCCTTGGATTACGCTTTATTAATGCGCAACCTAAACGGAACCAATACACGCAATCCTCATGAGAAAAAATAGCAAAATGTTAATAAAATGTTGCAAACATTAAATTTGCCTGTATAATCTGCGCATACCTATAAAAAAGTATGACTACAAATTTAATTTATGCCCTTTCGCTTTGGAAGGGCTTTTTTATTGCTATTTAAAATAAATACCCATGGATTGCCTGATGAAATTGTCGATCCTATTTTCATGGGATTGGAAATGCAGATGAAAAAGATAAGTTAAAAAGTGCGGTGAATTTCCACCGCACTTTTTTGTTTCTGAAAATAAAAAACGTCGGCATAACCGACGTTTTTTTATTACTCTATTAAAGCGCTTCAATCGCTTTATACTGCTCTTGGATTTTTTCTAATCCGGATTGGTATTCGGCTTGTTTTTCGCGTTCTTTGGCGATAACCGCTTCCGGGGCTTTGGCGACGAAGGCTTCGTTGCTGAGTTTGCTTTCAATGCGTTTAACTTCGTTTTGATATTTTTCAATCTCTTTGGTTAAACGGGCAAGCTCGGCTTCTTTATTGATGAAACCTGCCATCGGCACGAGGATTTCGGTGTTGCCGACTAACTTCGCTACGGCTAACGGCGCTTGTTCGCCCTCTTTAAGCACGCTGACATTGTCTAACTTCG
>CAJPST010000128.1 GCA_905373425.1 uncultured Mesocricetibacter sp. | reverse complement strand
AATGGCGTTTTAACAATAGTGAAATAAAATCTCAAATTTCCATTCTAAAACAATTGGTTAAAGAGAATCTAGTCTAGTTATCTAGTACAGCCCCATTTTTAAATAAAAAACTGATCATACGCATCCTTTATTTTCTAGCGATTTCCGCGCTTTTCGGGTACAATCCACCAGTTAAATTTAATGATTTTTAATGAGCAAAAACTATTTATTTATGAAGAATATCCGCAACTTTTCTATTATTGCCCATATTGACCACGGTAAATCCACATTATCGGATCGTTTAATTCAAACTTGTGGAGGCTTGTCTGACCGCGAAATGGCAGAACAAGTGTTAGATTCTATGGATTTGGAACGTGAGCGCGGGATCACCATTAAAGCACAAAGCGTAACTCTGAACTATAAAGCTAAAGATGGCGAAACCTATCAATTAAACTTTATCGATACGCCGGGACACGTTGACTTTTCCTATGAAGTGTCCCGTTCCCTTGCCGCTTGCGAAGGTGCGTTATTGGTAGTTGATGCCGGTCAAGGCGTAGAAGCGCAAACCTTGGCAAACTGTTACACCGCGATTGAAATGAACTTGGAAGTGGTGCCGATTTTAAACAAAATCGACTTACCTGCCGCCGAACCTGAACGTGTTGCAGAAGAAATTGAAGACATCGTAGGCATTGACGCAATTGACGCAGTGCGTTGCTCCGCCAAAACCGGTGTGGGTATTGAAGATGTGTTAGAAGATATCGTGGCGAAAATTCCGGCACCGGAAGGAGACCCTAATGCGCCATTACAAGCCTTAATCATTGACTCCTGGTTCGATAATTATTTGGGCGTAGTATCTTTGGTACGTATTAAAAATGGTACTTTGCGCAAAGGCGATAAAATTAAAGTGATGTCCACCGGTCAATCTTATAACGTAGATCGTTTGGGTATTTTCACCCCGAAACAGGTGGATACTACGGTGTTGAATTGCGGTGAAGTAGGTTGGGTAGTCTGTGCCATTAAAGATATTTTAGGCGCACCTGTAGGGGATACATTGACCCTGCACAACAATCCGGCAAGCTCCGTCTTACCTGGCTTTAAAAAAGCCAAACCACAGGTTTACGCAGGACTTTTCCCGGTTAGCTCCGATGATTACGAAGCCTTCCGTGATGCGCTCGGTAAATTAAGCTTAAACGACGCTTCTCTGTTCTATGAACCGGAAAATTCCACCGCACTTGGTTTTGGTTTCCGTTGTGGTTTCCTTGGGCTGTTGCACATGGAAATTATTCAAGAGCGTTTGGAGCGCGAGTATGATTTAGATTTAATCAGTACCGCACCAACGGTAGTCTATGAAGTCGAACTGACCAATGGTGAAGTTATCTATGTAGATAGCCCGTCTAAACTACCGCCATTGAACAATATCGCAGAAATTCGCGAGCCGATTGCAGAATGTAATATGTTGTTACCACAAACCTATTTAGGCAACGTGATTACCCTTTGCGTAGAAAAACGTGGGGTACAAACCCATATGGTGTATCATGGCAACCAAGTAGCGTTGACCTATGAAATCCCAATGGGTGAAGTGGTGTTGGACTTCTTCGATCGTCTCAAATCTACTTCTCGCGGATATGCTTCTTTAGATTACGGTTTCAAACGTTTCCAAGCTGCGGATATGGTTCGCGTAGATATCATGATTAACGGCGAGCGTGTGGATGCTTTGGCGTTAATTGTACATAAAGACAACGCACCGTATCGCGGTCGTGAATTGGTAGAAAAAATGCGTGAGCTGATTCCACGCCAACAATTTGATATTGCTATTCAAGCCGCAATCGGCAACCACATTATCGCCCGTTCTACCGTGAAACAATTGCGTAAAAACGTGTTGGCAAAATGCTATGGTGGTGACGTAAGCCGTAAGAAGAAATTATTGCAAAAACAAAAAGAAGGTAAAAAACGGATGAAGCAACTAGGCAATGTGGAAGTACCGCAGGAAGCGTTTTTAGCAATTTTACATGTTGGAAAGGACAAATAACCAATGGCAAATTTTTTCCTGATCATTTTATTAGCAGTATGTTTTGGGCTTTGGAAACTGTTAGATCATTTTGCTCTGCCGAACACCTTTTCAATTTTACTGATAATTTTGACCGCACTTTCCGGTGCATTATGGTGTTTTCACCGTTTTGCCGTGCTACCACGTCGTGCCAGACAAATCGCGCGAGCCGAGCAACGTAGCGGTAAGCCTTTAACAGAGGAAGAAAAGCGTCAGATTGAACCGATTTCAGAAGGCTCAGAATTTATTTCCTCTTTATTTCCGGTGTTGGCATTCGTCTTAGTGATTCGCTCTTTTGTTTTTGAGCCGTTCCAGATTCCATCTTCGTCCATGGAGCCTACCTTGCGCATCGGCGATTTTATTTTGGTAAATAAATTCGATTACGGCATTAAAGATCCTGTCTTTCAAAATACCCTCATCAAGGTTAATCAACCGAAACGGGGTGATATTATCGTTTTCAAAGCACCGGAAGAGCCGAGCAAAGATTATATTAAACGGGTTATCGGGCTACCCGGCGATCGCGTGATTTATAATGAAGTTAATCGTCATTTAACCCTAGTTTACGCTAAAGACGGTAAAGAGTGTTTGGCCGATTGCGATATCAAAGAATTCAGCTATACCCAACCTGAACCTAATGACAATTTCCGTTTCATTTTAGGGCGAGATCACAGTGGAAAAGTGCAATATGGCCCGGTGCCGTTAGAAACCGTTGAAACGGGCGATGTCACTCACGCCATTCACTGGTATCCACAACCGATTAATGAGGGGTATCGTTATAAAGCCTTTAACAAACAAGAAAATTATGTGACGGAATGGGTCGTACCGGAAGACCACTACTTTGTTATGGGCGACAATCGTAACAACAGCCAAGACAGCCGCTTCTGGGGCTTTGTGCCGTCACAAAATATTGTAGGTAAAGCGACCTATATTTGGCTGAGTTTAAAGAAAGAACAGGATAAATGGCCAACCGGCGTTCGTACCGAGCGCTTGTTCCAGAAAATTCAATAATATGCGAGAAGATAACTTAGATCGTTTACAACGAAAAATTGGCTATCATTTCCAAGATGTTGCCTTGCTTAAGCAAGCGCTTACCCATCGTAGTGCTGGGCATAATCATAATGAGCGTCTTGAGTTTTTGGGCGATGCCATTTTAAATTTAACCATTGCAGAAGCTTTATATCATCAGTTCCCTCGTTGTAACGAAGGAGAATTAAGCCGTATGCGGGCAACTCTCGTACGCGAGCCAACCCTTGCGCAGTTGGCTCGTCACTTTGAGCTGGGTGATTATTTAGCGTTAGGAGCCGGTGAGTTAAAAAGTGGCGGATTTCGGCGTGAATCCATTCTTGCTGACTGTATGGAAGCGATTATTGGCGCAATGTCGCTTGATTGTGATTTAGCAAATGCCACACAAATTGTACGTCAGTGGTATCAACCCTTATTGCAACAAATTAAACCGGGTGAAAATCAAAAAGATGCCAAAACCCGCCTGCAAGAGTATCTGCAAGGTCGCCATTTAGCTTTACCCATTTATAACGTTATCGCTATTAAAGGTGAGGCCCATTGCCAAACCTTTACAGTAGAGTGTAATGTGCCGAATATGGAACGCACATTTGTAGGCAACGGTAGCAGTCGTCGCAAAGCAGAACAAGCCGCTGCAGAACAAATTTTGACAGAACTGGATATAAAATGACAGAAACAATTTTAGACAACAACACCGAACAAAGTGAGAATCAAGAGACCTTTTGTGGTTTTATCGCTATTGTCGGTCGCCCGAATGTGGGTAAATCCACACTATTGAATAAAATTCTAGGGCAAAAAATTTCTATTACCTCACGTAAGGCGCAAACTACCCGCCACCGCATTGTCGGTATTCATACCGAAGGGGCGTATCAGGCTGTTTATGTTGATACGCCGGGGTTACATATTGAAGAAAAACGAGCAATTAACCGCTTGATGAATCGTGCCGCAAGTAGTGCTATCGGTGATGTAGATCTGATTATTTTTGTAGTAGACGGCACACACTGGAATGCCGATGACGAAATGGTGTTAAATAAATTACGCCAAGCAAGAGCACCTGTAGTACTAGCAATCAATAAAATTGATAATGTCAAAAATAAAGATGAGTTATTGCCGTTTATTACCGAACTAAGCGGGAAATTCGATTTTGCCGAAATCATCCCAATTTCTGCTCAACGTGGGAATAATGTGCATAAATTACAAGAAATTGTGCGTAAATCACTGAAACAAGGCATTCACCATTTTCCTGAAGATTATGTCACCGATCGCTCTCAGCGCTTTATGGCATCGGAAATTATCCGCGAAAAATTAATGCGTTTTATGGGTGACGAATTGCCTTATTCTGTTACAGTAGAAATCGAACAGTTTAAAGTTAACGAGCGTGGTACTTATGAAATCAACGGTTTGATTTTAGTTGAACGTGAGGGGCAAAAAAAAATGGTTATCGGTCATGGTGGGCAAAAAATCAAAACCATCGGCACTGAAGCTCGAGCCGATATGGAACGCCTATTTGACAACAAAGTGCATTTAGAACTTTGGGTTAAAGTGAAATCCGGTTGGGCGGATGATGAACGCGCCCTACGTAGTCTAGGTTATATGGACGATTAAGTACAACAAAAAAGAGCGGTCGAAATTTCTCATATTTTTTCAACCGCTCTTTCTATTTTAGCTATTAATCTTTATAAAAATTCGCGCAAATTACCCGCCCAATTGTGCCAAGCGAGGAACCTTCACGCAAAATTACGCTACGGTTGGCTTGTGCTTTCGGCTCTAATGCCAAACCTCTACCCCAGAATTCGGAATAAATGTAAGAATCGATATGCGTTAATTTATACGTTTTACAATCCAAGATTTTATGCTGACGAATAGAATGGCTTGACTTATCCGGTTCATTTTCATAAATCTTATAACCTCGATGCAGGTTAATCACCGTATCAAAATTAATCAAATTTTTCTTTTCTGAATCGACCCAAACGGAACTCACATCCACATAATATTGGGATTTCGGAGATAAACGAATAAAACCGCGCTCCTCTTTTGTCGGCGGATTTAGCAAGACTTCAGTATATTTTTGTTCTGATTTATTAACGCAAGCCGATAATATTAATGCACTAATAACAAACAATAACTTTTTCATTTTGTGCCCCCTAAGATAAATAGAAACTCTAGGAATATGAAATGATTATCGCATATTTTTATACATACGGCTAGTAATGGACGATTTCAATTAAATTACCGTCAAGAGCCACACAAATAAACCGATTGAATCTCCCCACGGCACCTACACGAGTTACAACCCCGCTCTCGACGGGGATTTGATGCCTTTGCAAATGAATTAACAGCATTCACGCTTGATTGTTGTAATAAAACATCGATCTGCACAGTCACTGGTCGGGTCAGTCGCATACAGCGCAATCTCCTCCCCTATTTAATGCAAATTGATTTGCTAATTACCAAATACCCCGCACTTGGCGAGTATTACCAAATGCTATCGACTGAAAACCAGGCACCTAGATATAAAATATCTCTTAATTTCAACCGCTCTTTTGGAGAAAAGCATACTCAATATAAAGTTAGTGTTCTTCCTTTTTTACTTCATCCCACAGCAAATCCATTTCCGCTAAAGAAATTTCTTCAAGAGTTTTATTTTGCTGTTTCAGTTTACTTTCCACCGCGCGAAAACGGCGCTCAAATTTGAGATTGGCTTTGCGTAATGCTTCTTCGGGGCCACATTTGAGGTGACGGCTAAGATTGACTACCGCAAACAGCAAATCACCAAGCTCTTCTTCCACTTTTTCGGGCATAAAGTGCGGTCGATTTATTTCCTGTTTTACCTCGTCTAATTCTTCTTCAATTTTCGCCACCACCGGCATTATTTCGTCCCAGTCAAACCCTACTTTAGCACAGCGTTTTTGTAGTTTTTCCGCACGCATTAATGCAGGCAAGGCATGGGGAATGTTATCTAAAATAGAGAGGTGTTGCTGATTTTGTTTTTCCGCCGCTTTCATTGCATTCCAATTTTGCAGAGCCTCCTGCTCGTTACTGGCGGATTTATCACCAAAAACATGAGGATGACGACGCACAATTTTTTCTGCTACATCGTGAACTACATCATGAAAAGTAAATTTTCCTTCTTCTGATGCCAATTGACTGAGAAAAACCACCTGCAATAATAAATCACCTAATTCTTCTTTTAGATTTGCAACATTATCTTGCTGAATTGCTTCAACGACTTCATAACTTTCTTCCAGCAGGCAGGGAATCATTGTGTGATAATTTTGCTTTAAATCCCAAGGACATCCTCCGTTAGGATCGCGCAAGCTAGCAATTAAT
>CAJPST010000127.1 GCA_905373425.1 uncultured Mesocricetibacter sp. | reverse complement strand
AGTTGAAGCGGAGAATCAAGGTTATATCTTACCCGGCAGCAAACCGATTTCCCCCAAATAACAGCGCATTTACGAGTTGGAAAATTGAAGAAGATTTGGGATATTACAACCAAAAACGAATTAAACTTGATTTAAAAGGATTGAGCCCGGTGCAATACCGATCTTAATATTTAAGTGAACTAACCTGTCCAACTTTTTGGGGGCAGATCAAACTCTAGTACTATAATAGTTCATTGACTTTCTCCTATTAAAAATCATTAGCTGATTGTGCATAATAAGGTTTAAACAACAGTTCACCACAATTACTTAAAAAATAAAAATCTCTTATATCATGAAATCTTGCTTGATATCTATCCTGCTCTCTTTCAGCATAATAATCTTTTTGTGCAATATTATAATAAAAACCATTAACCGATAAATAATAGACACCAATGCCATATTCTGTGACATCTTGTATACTTGGTGGAATTTCACTTTCATCAGAATAATTTTCTGCTCCGTAGATAATTCCTTTAGGTATTTTTCTAATATCTTTCTCTTTTAGAACTGAACAACAATCCGCGCCTAAAATTATTCTCTGATCTTCAAAACCATTATGAAAGATTGCATAACTATCGTATAAATTTATATAATCCGCCAAGGTATCAGACATTGGTATTTCTCTTGCATATAATCCTCGCAAATATTCCATATAATATGGCGAATCTCGGTAATCATTTAATAAAATATTTTTGAAATCTTGGTTAGTCTTCGTAGTAGGAACAAACCAAAGACGACAACCCGTATCAGATTTTTTACAATAATAAGCAGACTCTTGTACAATATCGCCACCATCTCGAACCAATTTCTCTTCTTTTGCTAGTTTTATATAATGAAAAAACGTTTCCGTAAAATGTACCATCGCCTTATCTTTCAATTCCTTTTCCGAGTAATATTTTTTATCTCGCCAACAAAAACCTGATTTGTTTTTTGCAATAAATTCTTCCTCAGAAACATTCTCCGGTTTAGGATTTTTTGCTACCAGTTCATTCCAATAATGATATTTTTCTTTCTCCGTTTTATGTTGTTCATAAACGGGAAAATTATAATAAGCAATAAGCCCTGTCGCACACAATAACAAAACACCTGTAAAGATTTTCACTGCCTTATTCATATCAATCCTACCTTCCTAAAATTGTGAATTTACTTTTATGGAGCAGCATATGTTTAATATGCTCACCCGTTCAACTACGATATAAACGATATTTCGTGATGTTCATCACAGTTTTTAACTTAGTTTAGCCATAGTTAAATCGGGTCAACAAAAGTGCGGTGCTTTTTTTTGTGTTTTTTAATTACTGCGTGCTGGTACTTGTCGTTGTGCGGTTTGCACGTTTACGATCGTTTTCAGTCAGTAATTTTTTGCGGATGCGGATAGAAACCGGCGTTACTTCTACCAATTCGTCATCATCAATAAACTCGATGGCTTGTTCTAAGCTGTGGCGGATTGGCGGCACAAGAACCACCGCTTCATCTTTGCCTGAGGCGCGCATATTCGTTAGCTTTTTGCCTTGCAGACAGTTTACAGTCAAGTCATTGGAACGGCTATGAATGCCGATAATCTGCCCTTCGTAAACTTCGGCACCGTGATCAATCATCAATCTGCCGCGTTCTTGTAAGCCATATAACGCATAAGCTAAGGCTTTACCGGTGGCATTGGAAATTAACACGCCATTTTTGCGTTGCCCGATTTCGCCGGATTTAACATCACCGTAGTGGCTGAAGCTAGAATAAAGCAAGCCGGTACCTGAAGTCATTGTCATAAATTCATTACGGAATCCGATTAAACCACGGCTTGGAATGACATATTCTAAACGGGTGCGACCTTTACCATCCGGAATCATATCTTTAACTTCGCCTTTGCGAATACCAAGGGCTTCCATTACTGCACCTTGGTGCTGTTCTTCTATATCGATGGTAACTTGTTCGAATGGTTCTTGTTTACGACCGTCTTGTTCTTTGAAAATGACTTTCGGACGGGATACCGCTAATTCATAACCTTCACGGCGCATATTTTCGATTAATACCGATAAATGCAACTCACCACGACCTGATACGCAAAATTCGTCCGGATTTGGTGTTTCTTCCACACGCAATGCTACGTTATGTACCAATTCTTTATTCAGGCGCTCTAAAATCTGGCGAGAGGTAACATATTTCCCCTCTTTTCCACAAAACGGTGAGGTATTAACACAGAAGAACATTGTTACCGTCGGTTCATCTACGCTTAACGGTGGCAACACTTCCACATTATTAATATCACAAATGGTATCGGAAATATTTAGCTCACCTAAACCTGTAATGGCGACAATATCCCCAGCTTGTGCCACATCACTTTCGTAACGCTGTAAGCCTAAATGTCCTAACACTTGGCCGATTTTTCCATTACGTGTTTTGCCTTGACTGTCGATAACCGTCACTGTTTGATTTGGTTTAACTTTACCGCGTTTAATACGTCCGATACCGATAACGCCGACATAATTACTATAATCCAACTGAGAAATTTGCATTTGGAACGGTTGTTCAAGTTCTACCTTCGGCGGTTCTACGTGTTTGACAATAGCTTCAAATAAAGGAGTCATATCAGGAGCCAATTCCTCATGCTCCAAGCCTGCTACCCCCATTAACGCTGACGCATAAATAATCGGAAAATCCAGTTGTTCGTCGGTCGCACCTAAATTAACAAATAAATCAAACACTTGATCAACAACCCAATCTGGACGCGCCCCTGGACGATCCACTTTATTGATTACCACGATAGGTTTTAACCCATGCGCAAAGGCTTTTTGCGTCACAAAACGGGTTTGTGGCATCGGACCATCAAAAGCATCTACGATAAGTAGTACCGAATCCACCATAGAAAGTACGCGTTCAACTTCACCACCGAAATCCGCATGCCCTGGGGTATCCACGATGTTAATACGATAACCGTTCCAATTGATTGCCGTATTTTTTGCCAAAATAGTGATGCCGCGCTCTTTTTCTAAATCGTTGGAATCCATCACGCGTTCATCGGAATCACCGCTACGAGCGCTTTCTAACGTGCCGGATTGTTGTAATAATTTATCAACCAAAGTCGTTTTGCCATGGTCGACGTGTGCGATAATTGCGATATTACGCAATTTATTAATATCTAATTCTGCCATTCGGAGTATTCTTAACCATTTAATTTATAAATAAAATTCCTAAAATTTCGACCGCACTTTTTATATCATTGCGATGAAAGGTCGCAAATTATACAACTTTTTATATGGCTGAGCTATTAAATAATCTAACAAAATAGGATAAAATCATTCGCTTGAAATATACTTTTAGCTCTGATAGAGGAACTCCCCATGACCAACGCAAACGCTATTGCAAACGTGGCAAAACTGATCGACGAAAACGATATTAAGTTCGTTCTTCTCCGCTTTACCGACATCAAAGGTAAAGAACACGGTGTATCACTCCCCGTCAGTTTAGTCGCGCATGATTTAGAAGATTTATTTGAAGATGGCAAAATGTTCGATGGTTCCTCCGTGGAAGGTTGGAAGGCCATTAATAAGGCGGATATGCTGTTAATGCCGATTGCGGAAACTGCGGTGGTGGATCCGTTTGCGCAGATCCCTACGTTATCCATCCGCTGCAGTATTTTTGAACCGACTACTATGCAAAGCTACGATCGCGACCCGCGTTCCATTGCAATTCGAGCAGAAAATTATCTGAAATCTACCGGTATTGCAGACAGCGTGTTATTCGGACCGGAACCGGAGTTTTTCCTGTTTGATGATGTCCGTTTTAATGTTGGAATGAACTCCAACTCCTATGAAGTAGACGACATTGAAGCCGATTGGAACACCAACAAACGCTATGAAGAGGGTAACAATGCTTACCGTCCATTGAAAAAAGGTGGCTATTGTGCCGTGTCGCCGATTGATACGGCACACGATATTCGTTCCGAAATGTGTTTGATTTTAGAAGAGATGGGGCTGGTTATTGAAGCGCATCATCATGAAGTTGCAACCGCAGGACAAAATGAAATCGCTACCCGTTTCAACACATTAACATTGAAAGCTGACGAAACCCAAATCTACAAATATGTGGTGCAAAATGTTGCCTTTGAACATGGCAAAACTGCCTGTTTTATGCCAAAACCAATTACAGGCGACAACGGTTCCGGCATGCATTGTAATATGTCCTTGAGCAAAAATGGTAAAAACGTATTCCAAGGCGACAAATATGCAGGGCTCTCCGAAACCGCACTATATTATATCGGCGGAATTATCAAACACGCTAAAGCCTTAAATGCTTTCACCAATCCGACTACTAACTCGTATAAACGATTAGTCCCGGGTTTTGAAGCGCCGGTATTGTTAGCTTATTCGGCAAGCAACCGCTCTGCGTCTATCCGCATTCCGGCCGTAACCAGCCCGAAAGCAACCCGTGTTGAAGCGCGTTTCCCGGATCCGATGGCAAACCCATATTTGGCCTTTTCCGCTCTATTAATGGCAGGACTAGACGGTGTGATTAATAAGATCCACCCAGGCGATGCGATGGACAAAAACTTGTATGATCTTCCGCCGGAAGAATTAAAAGATATTCCGACTGTTGCAAGTTCATTAAAAGAAGCCCTGGATGCCCTGGAAAGCGACTACGAATTTCTAACTCAAGGCGGTGTATTCGCAAAAGACTTTATTGATGCTTTTATTGCTATCAAACGTAAAGAAGTGGAACGCTTAAATATGACACCGCATCCGGTGGAATTTGAGATGTATTACGCTTAACTTGCGTGAGAAGCCCTAAAGAGACAAAAACTAAGAGATAAACTAAAAAGTGCGGTTAAAATTGACCGCACTTTTTCATTTCTTAACGGTGTTACTTAATCACACCACAAGCCATTCTTGGACCGCCACCGCCTAGTGGAGCAGGATGATCGGAATGGTTATCGCCTCCTGCGTGAATCATCAATGAGCGACCTTTAATTTCAGCTAATGTTTTCAAGCGCGGAGCCAATACCGGATTACTTGAAGTACCATCGGCATCAACATACAGCGCCGGCAAATCGCCTAAGTGCGCTTCGTCTGACCAAGGAAAACCGTGTGCTTTAGCCCCTTTAGGATCCCAGTGACCACCAGCTGCCAAACCAGCTGTTAATTTACCGTCTTTTTCTTTTGCATCACAACTAGGATTTTCATGAATATGGAAGCCGTGTAAACCTACCGCTAAACCTTTTAATTCAGGGGTAAATACCAAGCCATATTGGGATTCGGTTATATAAACATGACCGGCATGTTGGTTACCTTTTACAGGATCAAGTAATTCTACTTCCACAGTTAATGCATTTTTATCTTTTGCGTGGTCGTGATGAGAATGTGCAACTGCCGATAGGGCGAAAGTAGCGAAACTCAACGCTAACAATGTTTTTTTCATAAATTTACCTCAAATGAATGATTATTTAGTGTAAAATAACGACAAAAAAGAGCTATGAACTCTTACCGTTATCTTCATTCAATAATATACAGATTACGTTAATTATGCAAATTCAGAACAACTTACAGATGATCCGGCAACAGATCGAGCAATGCTGTGCTGATGCCAAAAGAGACAAAAGTACGGTCAAATTACTGGCTGTTTCGAAAACTAAGTCGGCACAAGAGGTATTTGTCGCCTATCAGGCAGGACAAACTGCTTTCGGTGAAAATTATGTGCAGGAAGGTATCGAAAAGATTTTATACTTTGAGAATCAGCAAGTGTTTCTCGAATGGCATTTTATTGGCCCTTTACAATCCAATAAAACCCGCTTGGTTGCGGAACATTTTGATTGGATGCAAACTCTTGATCGCATCAAAATTGCTGATCGTTTAAATGCACAACGCCCCGCCCATAAAGCACCGCTTAATGTATTAATTCAAATTAACATTAGTAATGAAGAAAATAAATCGGGCATTATGCCGGACGAAATGTTGGCTCTTGCCAAGCACATTCAGAATTTACCACACTTACGCTTGCGTGGTCTGATGGCAATCCCCGAAATGAGCCATGATTGTGACATGCAAATTCGCTCATTTAGCATGATGAATGAATTATTTCAGCAATTAAAAGTCCAAATTCCTAAAGAACAAATCGATACGCTATCAATGGGCATGAGTGATGATATGCCGAATGCGATAAAATGCGGCTCTACAATGGTACGGATTGGCACGGCAATCTTTGGTAAACGCAATTAGTATGCTATGATAGCAACGTAAATTTGAATTGATAAATAATGGTAAATAATGAATATTCGCTGGACAGTTTTTCTCTCCGTCATAACGTTGGTGCTGCTTGCTTGGTATTACAGCTTAAACCAAGACGACCAACAACTAGCCACCTTAATTAAAAAAGAGGAAAGCCCCGAATACATCGGACACAAAATGAGTACCGTGGTTTATTCTCCAACCGGGAAAAAACAGTATTTGGCCGCTTCTGACAAGGTAGAATATTACGATTATGACGGACATACCAATTTCGAGCAGCCATTAGTC
>CAJPST010000126.1 GCA_905373425.1 uncultured Mesocricetibacter sp. | reverse complement strand
GCTCTTGTTTGGTCATTTTTTGTTCTTGAGTGCGGTCGAATTTTGCTAAAACCCCCCAAACTTTACGTGGTAGCTTCGCGCCGTATCCGAATAAGTGGAATTTTTCAATAATAAAACAGGTAATGATACCGCATACTAACACCGACAAGCTGACCGGCAGTACGCGGAAGAAAAACTCTTTAAAGCCCCAGCCCGCTTGTTCTGCAATAATCAGGTTTTGTGGCTCACCGACCATGGTCATTACACCGCCCAATGCCGTGCCGACACCGGCATGCATCATTAGGCTACGTAGGAAAGCTCTAAATTGTTCTAATGTGTCTTGGTGGGAGATAATTCGTTCGTCATTGGTTATATCGGTAGAATCATCAAAATTATTGCCCGAAGCAACTTTATGATATACGCCGTAGAAACCTATTCCGACACTGATAATAACGGCAACTACTGTTAATGCGTCTAAGAAAGCGGATAAAAATGCTGCGCTGAGACAAAATGAAATGGATAGTACTATTTTTGAGCGAATGCTAAGTAATAATTTCGTGAAAACAAACAATAGCAGTTGTTTCATAAAATAAATTCCTGCCACCATAAACATTAACAGCAGGATAACTTCAAAGTTTGCCATGATTTCGGTTTTTACGTGTTCGGGATGCGTCATGCCTATCATCACAGCTTCTAGGGTGAGCAAGCCGCCTGGTTGTAATGGATAGCATTTTAGTGCCATCGCCAACGTGAAAATAAATTCTGCAACCAATACCCAGCCTGCCCAAAATGGACTTACGCAAAAAAACAGAATAGGGTTAATCAACAGGAAAATAATAATGGTAAGTTTATACCAATCGGGGCTTTTACCCAGAAAATTTTTTAGAAATGCCTGTGAGTAGTTCATAGCAATATCATCCTTAATGAAATATAATAATCCGTACGATTGTAATATAAATCGCTTTCAATGATAACAGCACTATTTTTACAAATAAATGTTTAGAATTGCTAGCAAGATCACATTTTTTAATGACTTTTTTGATCTAGTTAAAGAAAAGAACGTATGAATAATAACCAATCTATTTTAAAGGCGCAAAGTCCGGCTGCTCTCGCAGAAGAATATATCGTGAAAAGCATCTGGAACAATCATTTTCCGCCAGGATCAGACTTGCCGGCAGAGCGGGATCTTGCCGAAAAAATCGGGGTAACGCGAACTACTTTACGTGAAGTGTTGCAACGCTTGGCTCGTGACGGTTGGTTGAGTATTCAACACGGTAAACCGACACGCGTCAATAACGTCTGGGAAACGGCTGGGCCAAATATTATTAGTACAATCATTAAGTTGGATCGTTCTTATGCATCAGTATTGGTGGCTAATGTAGTCTCTTTACGAACCAGATTGGCAGAATATTTTATTCCTGAAGCGATTAAACTTAACCCCGACGCGTCTTTAGCGTTATTCGATGATTTGGAGCAGTTGCAGGATTCGGCACAGGAGTTTGCTGAATTTGATTACCGTTTATTGCACCGCTTTACGTTAGTAGCAAATAAACCTGTTTACGGTTTGATTTTAAACAGCTTTCGGGATTTGTATTATCAAATAGCAAGAATGTTTTTTGCAAAAGAGTCTTCACGTCAGCTGACATTGCAGCTATATCAGGAATTACGCAATGCCTGCGTAACGAAAGATCATCAACAGGCTTTCAATTATATGGTGAAATTGCGTGAAGCGACCACGGAAATGTGGTACGAAATGCTGAAGAGCTTGCCTGAGAATTTTGGTGAATAAACGGTTGATAAAACGTCGATGAAAGACACCGCACTTATTGAGCTTTTTCTGAATGAACTTTGGTTAGAAAAAGGTTTATCAGAAAATACGGTTCAATCTTATCGTTTGGATTTGACCGTGCTTTCCAATTGGGCTGCAAAGCGGGATTTGAATTTTCTTGACTTGGATGCCGTGCATTTACAGACCTTTCTGGGAGAGCGTTTAGAGCAAGGTTACAAAGCGACTAGCACATCCCGCCTGCTTAGTGCTACACGAAAGCTGTTTCAATATTTGTATCGCGAGAAATATCGTACGGACAACCCCACGGCGGTGTTGAGTTCACCTAAATTACCAAGTCGCTTGCCGAAATACCTGAGCGAACAGCAAGTGGGTGACTTGTTAAACGCACCTAGTGTGGAAATTCCTCTGGAACTGCGTGATAAAGCAATGCTGGAGTTACTTTATGCCACAGGGCTACGCGTAACAGAATTAATTTCTTTGAATATGGATAATATTAATATTACCCAAGGGGTTGTACGCGTTATCGGCAAAGGAAATAAGGAACGTATTGTGCCGATGGGAGAAGAGGCGGCACATTGGGTTCGCCAATTTATTCACTATGGTCGTCCGATATTGCTCAACGGACAAAGTTCTGATGTGATTTTTCCAAGTAAGCGTGCAGTGCAAATGACTCGGCAGACCTTTTGGCATCGGATTAAATATTATGCGGTACTAGCCGACATTGATAGCGATAGTTTGTCTCCCCATGTATTGCGCCATGCATTTGCGACGCATCTGGTTAACCATGGTGCAGATTTGCGCGTCGTGCAAATGTTACTCGGGCATAGCGATTTATCCACTACACAAATTTATACCCATGTCGCAAAAGAGCGTTTAAAACGTTTGCATGAACGTTTTCATCCGCGTGGTTAAATTTTATTACAGAAATAGGCGCGTTAAGGTTGAAAAATGTGGTCATTTCTTGCGATAATCTTAACAATTTTTTCGGGTGATCTTTTTAACCGCACTTTTTTATTGAGCCAGTGTGGTCATTTCTTTTTTTCCTCATAAAAGATCGATTGATAAATCATGTAATTAACTACAGAAAAATAAAATGGCAGAAAAACGTAATATTTTTTTAATCGGACCGATGGGTGCCGGTAAAAGCACCATTGGGCGGCAACTAGCACAGCAATTGAGCATGGATTTCGTCGATTCCGATAGTGAAATCGAACAACGAGCAGGCGCAGACATCAGTTGGATCTTCGATATTGAAGGCGAAGAAGGATTTCGTAAGCGCGAAGAACGTATTATTAATGAACTGACTCAGCGCCAGGGAGTTGTGTTGTCAACCGGTGGCGGGTCTATCTTATCCAAAGATAATCGAAATTATCTTTCTGCGCGTGGTATCGTTATCTATTTGCAAACAACAGTTGAAAAACAGGTTGAGCGTACACAACGTGACAAAAAGCGCCCGCTCTTACAAGATGTGGAAGACCCGCGTAAAGTATTGGAAGAATTGGCTAAAATCCGTAATCCGTTATACGCGGAGATTGCCGATATTACGCTTCCGACCGATGAGCAAAGTGCTAAATTAATGGCTAATCAAATTATTGATTTAATTGATAACCTGAATGGTTGATTGGGTAATAGTGGGGATTTATGTTGACGGTTAATGTTGAATTAAAAGAGCGTAGTTATCCGATTTATATCGGTAAAAATCTGTTGTCTGATACGCAGGTTTACCCACTTAAAGCCGGCGAGAAAGTGATGATCGTCAGCAATACGACTATTGCCCCTCTTTATTTATCTCAAATTACTGAAACTTTGAAAAAAATCGGCTGCCAGGTTAGCTCAGTATTATTACCGGATGGAGAGAAATATAAAAACCTGGATTCATTGAACCTGATTTTTACCGCCTTTTTAAAAGAAAACCACGGTCGAGATACCACTTTAATTGCTTTAGGTGGCGGCGTAATCGGTGATATCGCAGGATATGCAGCGGCAAGTTATCAACGTGGTATCAAATTTATCCAAATTCCAACTACTTTATTGGCGCAGGTAGATTCTTCAGTCGGCGGAAAAACCGGAGTCAATCATGAGCTTGGCAAGAATATGATTGGCGCATTTTATCAACCAAGAGCAGTCATTATTGATACTAACACCTTGAATACGCTACCCAAACGTGAAGTTAATGCCGGTTTAGCGGAAGTTATTAAATATGGGGCGATTTTAGATTTACCGTTTTTTGTTTGGTTAGAGCAACATATCGATGACTTAGTGGCATTAAAAGAGGATGCTTTGCAATACTGTATTGCTCGTTGTTGCCAAATCAAGGCTGATGTTGTTGCTCGTGATGAAACGGAGAAAGGTGAGCGTGCTTTACTTAATTTGGGACATACCTTTGGTCATGCAATCGAAACTCATCTTGGTTATGGCAACTGGTTGCACGGAGAAGCGGTTTCTGTAGGAATGATGATGGCGGCAGTGTTGTCAGAAAAATTAGGTAATATTTCCGCAGCGAATGTGGGGCGTTTGGAAGTGTTATTGGCACGTGCAAATTTACCGACGGTGTCACCGGATACTATGCAACCGGATGATTATCTGCCACATATGTTGCGCGATAAAAAAGTGTTGGCAGGCAAACTGCGTTTAGTGTTGCTTCAATCTCTAGGGCAAGCCTATGTTGCGACAGAAACCGATCAAGCATTGGTATTGGATGCTATCCGCGCTTGTTCGCAATTTGATTAGAGCCGGCTTATTCAATGTCTTCAAAAGCGAAATCTCAGCCAAAATGTCGCTCATTTCTTAAATGGGCGGGCGGTAAGTTTCGTTTAACCGATGAAATCAACAAACAATTACCGAAACGAAAACGATGTCTAGTAGAACCCTTTGTCGGCGCGGGCTCTGTGTTTCTTAATAGTCAATTTCAACGTTATATCCTAGCGGATATTAATCCGGATCTAATCAATCTGTTCAATACGGTAAAACAAGATGTGGAGCTTTATATTGAAGCAATCAGACCAATTTTTTTTCATCGTGATGCCAATACTGCTGCTTATTATTACGCTAGACGCGATGAATTTAACCGCACACAGGAACCATTCCTTCGCTCTATCCTGTTTCTCTATTTGAACAGATTCGGTTTCAATGGGTTATGCCGTTATAATTCACAAAATGAATTCAATGTGCCATTTGGTGCTTACCGAAACCATTACTTCCCTGAAAAAGAGCTACGTTATTTTTCCGAGAAAGCAAAAAGTGCGGTCTTTTTTTGCGGAGATTTTCATGATACTTTCCGGTTGGCTGACGAGCATTCTGTAATCTATTGTGATCCGCCTTATGCGCCGTTAATTCAGGACAGTAATTTTACGCAATATGCCGGCAATGGTTTTTCTCTAACGCATCAAAAAGTATTGGCGGAACTTGCCGCAAAAACCTCTCGGGAACGCAACATTCCGGTTATTATTTCTAACCACGATACACCTTTTACTCGTGAAATTTATAAAGTGGCAAAGTTAAAACGGATCAAAGTCCAACGCTCTATTAGCCAAGCCTCTGAAAGACGAATAAAAGTCAACGAATTGATTGCGGTGTTTAAAGAATGAAGGACGTGTAGTGATCAACGAATTCAATAGTCACTGATAGGTTGTTTTTGTTAAGAGACGAAAATGCACGCATATTTGCTGAATATTCTGGCATTAAGTATATATGATTTGGCTCGCTTAAAAACGAATTACTCTGCAATGATGCAAGTGTAAGTTGGAGAAAGCTGAAAAGTGCGGTGAAAAAAACTTGCATTTTGTTGACCGCACTTTTAGCACTCGTTTAGCTTAAAAGCTATTTTTGACTGCAAACTGCAATAAAGTTGAGTTTTTTTTGTGGGTCATTGAACACATTAAACATTTTTTTGAATGTCGAACGGTTTTCTGCTTTTAAGGCATTCTTAATAATTTTTAATGTTCCTAGCACCCCTTCGTCATAGAGCATTCCGCTTGGTGACAGCAATGTCATATCTCCGTTATAGGTTTCTACATTACGGAATCCGCTGTCTAAAAACACATTTTTCCACCCTTGTTTAGTAAGAGGGGTGACAGTGATGTTAATGGCTTCGCGTAATTGTTGTAATACGGCTTCGCTGTCTTCTGTGGTGAGCATAACGTCATGAGTTAATAGAAAACCACCTGGCTTCAGCACTCGGAAATATTCCGCGACAGCTTTCATTTTTGCCTGTACGGGTAACATTGTCAGCATGGCTTCATTGATTACAATATCAAAAGATTCGTCTTCAAACGGCAACACCATCGCATTGGCTCGTTGCACATGGATTTTATCTTGTAACCCATGCATGGCAATATTGGCTCTAGCTTTTTCCAGCGCCGCCTCATCGAGATCGACTCCTTCGATTTTACAGCCGAATTTTTGGACTAAACCGATTGCTGTAGTACACATATTACAGGCGACTTCCAGAATTTTTTTATCTTTATTGAAATCGCCGCTTGCAATCAACCATTCTGTTGCTTTTCTACCGCCCGGACGTAGGCGGGTTTTGCCCAAGCGGGCAAGGAAATTATGTCCGACTTCATCTTTTTTCATATTGGCTCCTTATATAAAATAGTTGAGTAAATATATCAGATTTTAGCGGTAAACAAAAATGATTATTAAGTGATAATTGTTTCCTCATTAGACGGCCATGCGTTAATAACGGCTTTTACTAATGTGGCCAGTGGGATCGCGAAGAAGACGCCCCAAAATCCCCATAAACCGCCAAAAATCAATACTGCAACAATAATTGTCAAAGGATGTAGATTGACGGCTTCGGAA
>CAJPST010000125.1 GCA_905373425.1 uncultured Mesocricetibacter sp. | reverse complement strand
TTATGATAATTTGGTAGTGGATATGCTGGGTTTTGGTATTATGAAAAAAGTTTCGAAAGGCTGCCCGGTCATTTTTGATGTTACTCATTCGCTACAATGTCGAGATCCGTTCGGTGCAGCTTCAGGAGGGCGTCGTGATCAGGTGACTGAGTTGGCACGTGCCGGTATGGCGGTTGGAATCGCCGGGTTATTTTTAGAAGCCCATCCTGAGCCAAATCAAGCCAAATGCGACGGTCCATCCGCTTTGCCGTTAAATGTACTTGAGGGTTTTGTCGGCCAAATGAAAGCAATTGACGATTTAGTGAAAAGTTTTCCGCAATTAGATACGTCAAAGTAATAAGCATCCAGCTCTTAGCTTAAAAACGCGGTTAAAATTGACCGCACTTTTACGGTAGGTTATCAACTTAAGCTACAAGCGTGGTAAATAGTTATATAGCAAAGAAAAAATGCCGCTTATTGTGGGGAATAAGCGACATAAACGTTGGAGTGATTATCTATTATTGTTTGGATGGTGCAGATGATAACTATTCTCAAAGATGATGTCAAATATTTTTACAAATAAAAACCATTCCTATTTAATTTTTTCTAGGGCATAACAATTTTTACCGACGAAGTTAGAGAAAGTGCGGCCGGAATTTTACCTGAAATTTCAAACTCAACGGCATAGCTATAAACTTCAACTCCTTCCCGTATAGCTTGCCGTAATAATTTGTCATATTCGGGATCGATATGGACTGCGGTTTTGAAGCAGTCGAATCCATTATGTAAACCGGCAAAAAAAACTACTGCGCGATGCCCTAGTTTTTTCATCGCAATCAATTCACGCAAATGTTTTTGTCCGCGTGTGGTAACGGCATCAGGAAACATGCCGATATTGCCATCCACTAATGTAACGGATTTTACTTCCACATAGCAATCGGGCTCACCTTTAGCTTTCAACAGAAAGTCAATACGGCTGTTTTCTTCGCCATATTTAACTTCGGGCAAAATTTGATCATAAATTGCTAACTCTTTAATTTGTTTATTTTGTAAGGCTTCTAAGGTCAGTTGATTTGAGCGGTGCGTATTGATGCATACCAACTGTCCGTTTTGCAATTGTGTGATTTCCCATGAATGCGGATATTTACGAGTTGTGCTATCTGATGTGGAATAAAACACCGTATCACCGGCTGAACCGCAACCAATCATTGCACCGGTATTGGCACAGTGAATAGTCAAAATTTCACCGTTTGGAAGTTCAATATCCGCCAGAAAACGCTTGTAGCGACGTAGCAGTTTGGCAGGTTTAAGTTCTGGTAGTTGCATAAAATTTTTCTCTGAAATGTCGTTTTTGATAGGTAAGAACAATTATAATCGGTAATGGGTTCAATTTACAAAGAATAAACAATCTATGTTAGAATGACGCACTGATTTTAACGATAATTCAAAAAATAACCGTATTTTAAACCGCACTTTTGTTGTAGCAGGATTTGTATGAAGATTATTTCTTTTAATATTAATGGATTGCGAGCTAGACCTCATCAGCTCGAAGCCTTGGTTGAACAATATCAGCCCGATGTGTTAGGGCTACAGGAAATCAAAGTTGCTGATGAACAATTTCCGTATGAATTAGTGGAACATTTGGGATATCACGTTTTTCACCACGGGCAAAAAGGGCATTATGGTGTCGCGTTGCTAACTAAGCAACAACCAAAAGCGATACGTAAAGGTTTTCCGTGCGATGAAGCCGATGCGCAGAAGCGTATTATTATGGCGGATTTAGAGACCGAATTTGGGTTACTGACTGTAATCAATGGTTATTTTCCACAGGGAGAGAGCCGCGATCATGAGACTAAGTTTCCTGCTAAAGCCAAATTTTATGCAGATTTACAACAATATTTGGAACAAGAGCATAATCCTGCTAATCCTGTGGTGATCATGGGGGATATGAATATCAGCCCAACAGATTTTGACATCGGTATCGGTGAAGAAAACCGCAAGCGGTGGCTGCGTACTGGGAAATGCTCGTTTCTACCGGAAGAGCGTGAATGGTATCAGCGTTTATTAGATTACGGGCTGGTGGATACGTTTCGTCATCTAAATCCGACAGTCAACGATCGCTTTTCATGGTTTGACTATCGTTCCAAGGGCTTTGATGACAATCGAGGCTTGCGTATCGATCATATTTTAGCTAATAAAACTTTAGCGGAACAATGTGTGGAAACGGGTATCGCTTTAGATATTCGAGCAATGGATAAACCTTCTGACCATGCTCCGGTTTGGGCGGTATTTAAATAAATTATCAGAGAGATTATGTCGGAATTTGAGCAACAGTGGAAAAATTATCGTACGCTGATTAACGATCATTTGGCGATTATTTCCGTTAATATGGAGATCTTGGAGGATTTCCCTAGCGTTAAGCTGTTTAAAATAGCACATTTTTCATATGATTATGAGGCTGATGAAAACGGATTACCGACTGCGGAGCAACAAGATGTTGTTTTTCATCATATAATCAAATCATTATCGCAAATTTGTGCATTGCCGGATGTGCGTTATGCAGGGCATATTATATCTAATGGTAAAGTGCAGATTTATTTTTATATTGCTGATGCTGACCGTTTTATTGAAACCGCCCGCCAATTAGTTTCTCCCGAGCAGATTGTTATTCAGGATGATCCTGAATGGGACATTTATTTTGAGTTTTTGCTACCATCTTCGCTTGAGATGAAATTTAGCATGGCTGAAGAAATATTGACCGAAATGGTGGAGAACGGTGCGGATTTGAGTAGATTATATACTGTGGAACATCGTTTTCATTTTAATTCTCGTGATGAAATGGAAGAGTTTATTGAACAGTGTGGATTGCGTCAGCTATCCTTTACGACAATCAAATATACTGATGCCCCGGTGCAGTTAGATGATATGGAAAACAGTTTATATTTACTTAAATTGGAGCAGGAAATTCAACTGGACAATCAGGATATTTTTAATACGCTTGAGTTATTGGATGAAATGTGTAATGAATACCATGCTGAATATATCGGCTGGGAATATGTGGATTTTAACAACGGGAAAAAGTATTTAAATTAGGCGTTATCGACTTCAAAAACGGTAGTCATACTGTTTGATTATCAGTGTACTCGGCCTAAAATAACACAAAAGCAATTTATAAAACGCCTCAGATTTCAACCGCACTTTTGGTTGCTTTGGGTTTAGCAGGAATGCGCTTGTATGATTTTTCCCGTTTCAGTATCCCATTCTACTTCAGCAATAGTGGAAGGGTAGAAACTAATAGGATTTTTGCCACATAATTCAGCGATAATTTCCCCAACCAAAGGCAAGTGAGATATTAATAATACGTTTTGTATATTTTGATCGGATAATATCGCCAAATAGTCGCTGACCTGTTCGGGATTACCATAAGGTGTGACGCCGTCCCATATTTCTAATTTCTCAGCAAGTTTTTGATTATAAACT
Organism: uncultured Mesocricetibacter sp.; assembly: GCA_905373425.1. Classification (GTDB taxonomy): domain Bacteria; phylum Pseudomonadota; class Gammaproteobacteria; order Enterobacterales; family Pasteurellaceae; genus CAJPST01. The sequence continues at coordinate 3,114 of CAJPST010000125.1, read as the reverse complement.
AAATTAACCTGCTCAAATGTAGCAATTGCGCGAGTGTATGTGCTGGAAATGATTTTATCAAAATCAGGTATGACAGATTTTAGCCATTCTCCCTGACTCAAGGATTGTTGCCTTCCTCTTGCTGTAAGTTGACGAGCTTTGTCGGATTGTGCCATCATTTCTGCTTCAGCGTGCCGCATGATAAAAATTCGCATAATAAGCCTCCTCTAAAAAACTATTGGCAAATATAATCGGATTTGCGTTCAAAAGTCAAAAAGAAATTTTTCCCGCTCCCGCTCTCGATCTTCCGATGTTTTCAGCGTATAATGTGCGCAGTTTTTACTCTGTGGCAAGCTGTTGCCAATGTAGAAATTCTGTTTAACTATCACTGAAATGAAATTACGGAGTTATTATTAATGTCTAGAAGACTCAGAAGAACGAAAATTGTATGTACTATGGGCCCTGCAACGGATCGCGGTAATAATTTGGAAAAGATTATTGCGGCGGGCGCAAATGTGGTTCGTATGAATTTCTCTCACGGCACACCTGAAGATCACATCGGACGCGCTCAAAAAGTGCGCGAAATAGCAAAAAAACTCGGGAAACATGTTGCTATTTTGGGAGATTTACAAGGTCCCAAGATCCGTGTTTCGACTTTTAAAGAAGGTAAAATTTTCTTAGATGTTGGTGATAAATTTGTTCTAGATGCAGAATTACCAAAAGGCGAAGGTGATCAACATGCTGTTGGTTTAGATTATAAAACTTTGCCTCAAGATGTTGTGCCGGGCGATATTTTGCTATTGGACGATGGTCGCGTGCAATTAAAAGTGTTATCAACCGAAGGAGCAAAAGTTTATACCGAAGTGACTGTCGGTGGACCTTTATCAAATAATAAAGGTATTAATAAATTAGGTGGCGGTTTGTCTGCCGATGCGTTAACCGAGAAAGATAAAGCAGATATTATCACTGCTGCCCGCATAGGTGTCGATTTATTGGCTGTATCTTTCCCTCGTTCTAGCGCAGACATTAATTATGCTCGTCAATTAGCTCGTGAAGCAGGCTTAAATGCGAAGATCGTTGCAAAAGTTGAGCGTGCTGAGACTGTTGTTGATGAAGCAGCAATGGACGATATTATTTTAGCTTCCGATGTTATTATGGTGGCACGTGGTGATTTAGGGGTTGAAATTGGTGACCCTGAATTAGTTGGCGTGCAGAAAAAATTAATTCGTCGTTCACGCAAATTAAATCGTGTCGTGATTACGGCTACGCAAATGATGGAATCAATGATCAGCAATCCGATGCCAACCCGTGCGGAAGTAATGGATGTGGCTAATGCTGTGTTGGATGGAACCGATGCTGTCATGCTTTCTGCAGAAACGGCTGCGGGACAATATCCTTCTGAGACTGTAGCTGTAATGGCAAAAGTGTGTTTAGGTGCGGAAAAAATGCCTAGCATTAATGTTTCCCGTCACCGCATGGATGTAGAATTCCAAACAATTGAGGAGTCCGTTGCATTTTCTGCAATGTATGCGGCAAACCATATGAAAGGGGTGGCGGCTATTATTGCAATGACTAATACTGGGCACACGGCTCAATTAATGTCACGTATCAGCTCAGGTTTACCAATTTTTGCATTATCACGTAATGAATCGACATTGAATCTATGCTCATTATACCGTGGTGTTGTCCCTGTTCATTTTGAACAAGATAGTCGCACTGTTGAAGGTTTAAAAGCTGCCATTCAATTATTGAAAGATAAAGGTTATTTATTTGAGGGCGATCTTGTATTGTTAACACAAGGTGATGCAGGTGGTACTAATACCTGCCGTACATTTGTTGTTGAATAATTTTTTGTCATGCCATTTTAAACGGTGGAAAATTTCACCGTTTTTTATTTTGATTGTTTTTACAAAGGACACCTTTATGAAGAAATTATTTTCAATTTTACTTATTTCAATGCTTCCTATATTGACGGCAAATGCCACGGACAAAGCGGCAACAACCGCAGCTGCACTTGAAAAGTCTCAAACAATTAAAAACTCCGGCATTTGGATTGATGTACGAAGCCCCGAAGAGTTTGCAGAAGGACATTTGGAGGACGCGATTAACATTCCTCATGACCAAATTGTCGCTAAAATTACGGAAATCAGCACAGATAAAAATGCTCCGTTAAATTTATATTGCCGTTCAGGTCGTCGGGCAGAAAATGCCTTGCAAGAGTTAAGAAAACTTGGCTACACCAATGTAATCAATCACGGTGGTTATCAGGAGCTTCTTTCAAAGGGCGTTCGCTAAGGGGAAGGCAAATTCTTTTGGAAATCATTAAGTGATTTATGTTAGAATGCCAGCCTAATTTCGATTTTTCTAACATAATTACAGGCTGAATGTAATTATGTTTTTCGTTTTTTTATTCAGATTAAACAGTTAAATTTTTAGTCGTTGGAGGACTAAATGACAAGTGCAGCAAATAAACGTTCAATAATGACACTTTTTTCCAATAAATCGGATATTTATTGCCATCAAGTCAGAATCGTTTTGGCAGAAAAAGGTGTTGCTTATGAAACGGAAGCTGTTGAACCGCATACGGTATCGGAAGATCTAATGGAGTTAAATCCATACGGCACCTTGCCTACATTGGTAGATCGCGATTTGGTATTGTTTAATTCCCGTATAATCATGGAATATCTTGATGAGCGTTTTCCGCATCCGCCATTAATGCCGGTTTATCCTGTATTAAGAGGGAAAAGCCGTTTATTAATGTTACGAATTGAGCAGGATTGGTATCCGACTCTGGCAGCTGCTGAAAATCCGAATGCAACAGCGACTGAGCGGGCTAATGCACTTAAGCAATTGAAAGAAGAAGTTTTGTCCGTAGCACCGATTTTTAGCCAAGCCCCGTATTTTATGAACGAGGAATTCAGCTTGGTGGATTGCTATGTAGCGCCGTTGTTGTGGCGTATGCAGGAACTGGGAGTGGAATTTACCGGTGTCGGCAGTAAAGCAATTAAAACCTATATGACGAGAGTGTTTGAACGTGATTCTTTTGTTCAATCAATCGGTAATGCTTCTCCGAAAAATTTAATGGATGATAAATAATGAATACGGAGTTTAAAACCACGCCGAAACGTCCTTATT
>CAJPST010000124.1 GCA_905373425.1 uncultured Mesocricetibacter sp. | reverse complement strand
AAAATTCTGTTAAACAAATTCTTTGACTCAACCCAACCTGCTATCCAACAGTGGCGTGATCGCCAACTTGCGCAAATAAAAGACGGCACATTATTAGAACGTCGCATACGCCTTGCACTACGCGAAAATCAGGATATTGCCGAATGGTTGGGGTTGATGTCTCCGGCTATGCGCAGCAAAGACGAATGGACCTATTGGCAAGCCAAGGTATTTGAAAAACAAGGAAAAAATGAGGAAGCGAAACGCCTTTTAGGTTCGTTAATAAAAGAGCGTGGGTTTTACCCGATGCTAGCTGCCGGTGAGCTGGGTGTGCCGTACCAACCGCAAATAATGCAACCACGTTTGTATGAAACAAGTATTGCGGCGGAAAATCCCGCTATTGCCAAAGCCTTAACTCGCGTGCAAGAGCTACGTTTTCTTGAAGAAACCGACAATATGAATGCCGAGTGGCAAGCGCTATTGCAAAACGCTTCTTTTGAACAAAAATTGCGTTTATCACAATATGCGCAACAAATGAAATGGTATGATTTGCAAGTGGAAGCAACTATTAAAGCCAAGGCTTGGTTGCATATAGGTTTACGCTTGCCGAATGCTTATCAGGATTGGTTTGACGATCTACTAAACGGCAAAAAAATCAACCGCACTTTTGCGATGGCAATTGCCCGCCAAGAAAGTGCATGGAAGCCTTATGTTAGCTCGTCTGCCAATGCACGAGGGTTAATGCAGTTGTTACCGAGCACTGCACGTCTGACTGCTAAAAAGTTTAACCTTCCTTATGCGAACGACAATCAATTATTTGATCCTTACAGCAACATTATGCTGGGAACGGCACATTTGCAGGAATTGTATGATAAATACGGCAACAATCGTATTTTGATTGCCTCCGCTTATAACGCCGGACCACATCGTGTTACACAGTGGTTAGAAAAATCCGGCGGTAAATTGACAATGGCTCAATTTGTCGCCTCTATTCCGTTTTATGAAACGCGTGGTTATGTACAAAACGTGCTGGCTTACGATACCTACTATCAAATTTTACAAGGCAAAGCACAGCAATTATTTTCCCAAGAAGAATATAATAGGTTATACTAGTTTAATAGTATCCTAATCAAGAGGAAATTTTATGTATATCAGCCGTAATATGGAACAGTGGAACGCCTTTGTTAATGTTCTACGCAGTTCGTTTGAACAAGGTAAAGAGCAGGATTTATTGACCTTATTACTCACTGCTGACGAACGTGATGCACTCGGTTTACGTTTACAAATTATTGTTCAATTATTAGATAAAAAGGTTTCCCAGCGCGAAATTCAGCAAAGTCTCAACACCAGTGCCGCAACTATCACGCGAGGCTCCAATATGATTAAACAAATGGATCCCGATTTTATGGAATGGGTAAAAGCGCACACTGAAACCGATACGCAAAATCACACTGCGTAATGACTAAAAATCAAACGTTCTAACAAGGAAAACATGGTTAAAAAAAAGCTCTGCTTTCGTTTTTTAAAAAGAACAAATTATCGGGCTTTCTTCAAAAAGTGCGGTTGGTTTTTACTGTATTTTACCTTTGCCTTAACCCTGTTGACTTTTGTATTGCGTTTTTTGCCGATTCCGTTTTCCGCCTATATGGCACAGCAGAAAATCGGACATTTATTGCGACTGGATTTTGATTACGACCTACAATACGATTGGGTCAGTCTCGCAGAAATTTCACCGGATATGCAACTTGCCGTCATCGCAGCTGAAGATCAACACTTTGCCGAACACAATGGATTTGACTGGAATGCGATTGAAAAAGCCTTAGCGCATAATCAAAAATCTCAGCGTATTCGCGGTGGCTCCACTATTTCGCAACAAACCGCTAAAAATCTCTATCTGTGGCATGGACAAAGTTATCTGCGAAAAGGGCTTGAAATGCCCGTAACCATGCTGTTAGAAACTGCGTGGTCAAAACAGAGAATTTTAGAAGTTTATCTGAATATTGCCGAATTCGGCGATGGCATTTTCGGTGTTGAAGCCGCCGGTCAGTATTATTTTAAAAAATCCGCCAAAGATCTAACACGTTCGGAAGCCGCATTGCTTGCCGCCGTGTTGCCAAATCCGATTATTTACAAAGTGAATAAGCCGAGTGCCTATGTGCGCGTAAGACAGGGCTGGATTATCAGACAAATGAATGCACTGGGCAAAGGTTATTTAAAACAGCTTTAAAAACAACCGCACTTTAACGGTTACCAGCCGATTGAAAGGAGAAAATTATGACTATACTTGTTACGGGGGCATCTGCCGGCTTCGGCAAAGCAACTTGTACCGCTTTTGTTAAGGCGGGCTATCGAGTTATCGGTGCTGCGCGTAGGCTTGAAAAACTACAAGAACTGAAAGCGCAGTTAGGTGACAATTTTTATCCATTGCAGATGGATGTTTCCAAAACGGTGGAAATTGATACCGCACTTTCGCAATTGCCGCAAGAATGGCAACAAATCGATGCCTTGATAAACAACGCCGGTTTAGCGTTAGGTTTAGAGCCGGCTCACCAAGTGAATTTTGATGACTGGCTAACCATGATCCAAACCAATATTATTGGGCTGACTTATCTAACTCGCCAAATTTTACCGCAAATGGTAGAACGCAATCACGGACATATTATCAATCTCGGCTCCATAGCTGGCACTTATCCCTATCCGGGCGGCAATGTATATGGCGCAACTAAAGCCTTTGTGAAGCAATTCAGTTTGAATTTACGTGCAGATTTGGCAGGTACCGCCATTCGCGTCAGTAATATCGAGCCTGGTTTATGTGGTGGCACGGAATTTTCCAATGTGCGTTTTAAAGGGGATGACGAGAAAGCAGCGAGCGTGTACAAAAATACTCGGCCGATTCAACCGGAAGACATCGCTAATACGATCCTCTGGGTTTATCAGCAACCACCACATGTCAATATCAATCGGGTAGAAATTATGCCGGTTGTGCAAAGTTTCTCCGCCCTCAATGTAGTGCGTTCATAATAACAAAAAGGGACGGATAAACGTCCCTTGAGTTTATCTGTCTCCACTACTCTATCAACTAATATAGAATAAGTATTAATTTAAGATTCTAATGAGCAATATAACCTAAACATTAAACTTGAATCGATTCTTATTTTCGTGTTTAATAACGACGAATTTTTTATTAAAAACAGGTTTTTATTTATGTTAAGACGTCTATTGGGGCCAACGTACCCGATTTTGATCTTTTTTATCATCAATTTAATTATTTTATCGCTCAGCCGCTTGGGGCTCTCGATTTGGCAAAGTGATCGTATCGCAGCGGTAGATGGTTGGATTCCATTATTTTTACAAGGCATTCGCATTGATGTTTCCGCCTTGTGTTGGTTGTTTTCTATCGCTATTCTGTTAAGCTGTTTTTTTGTTCATGACAGTGCATTTGGGCGAGCAGTACAATTTTTCGTACGCCTATGGTTGACCCTAGGCAGTACCTTCCTTGTATTTATGGAGTTTGCCACTCCCGCTTTTATCGAAACCTATGATTTCCGTCCGAATCGTTTATTCGTGGAATATTTGGTTAACCCGAAAGAAGTGTTCACAATGTTATGGAACGGCCATTTATTAGCCCTAATTTCGGCACCAATTTTGACCGCACTTTTTGCATTGTTCTTTTGGAAACTAGCCGGCAAGGCAAGCCAAAAGCTATATTTCACCTCATGGAAACTACGCCCGTTGTTGTTCCTAGTGCTAGGTGCACTCACCTTTCTCGGTGCTCGTTCAAGTTTGGCTCATCGAGGAATTAATCCTTCAATGGTAGCATTCTCCTCCGATCCATTAGTCAACTCGTTGGTATTAAATTCAGGTTATTCGGTATTATTTGCCATACAACAAATGAAAAATGAAGACAAATCTTCCGAACTATACGGCAAAATGGAACTTGAGGAAGTGGTAAAAATTCTGCGTGAAGCACGTGGACGGGCAGACAGCGAATATATTTCCACCGAGCTACCGACCCTGACCAAAAATCAAGCAAGCTATCAGGGTAAGCCGAAAAATTTAGTTATCGTACTGGAAGAAAGTCTCGGAGCTCAATTCGTCGGTACCTTGGGCGGAAAACCACTAACTCCGAATTTCGATAAACTGGCTCAAGAAGGGTGGTTATTTGAAAATCTATATGCTACCGGAACCCGCTCGGTACGTGGTATTGAAGCTGTCACAGCCGGTTTCACACCAACTCCTGCGCGCGCCGTAGTTAAACTGCCGGGTAGCCAAAATGGATTTTTCACGATCGCTGAATTGCTTGGTAAACAAGGCTATCACACCTCTTTCATTTATGGCGGTGAAAAGCACTTCGACAATATGGCAAGCTTCTTTTATGGTAACGGCTTCCAAAAAATTATTGACGAAAAAGACTACGTTAATCCAAAATTCAAAGCAACTTGGGGGATGAGCGACGAAGATTTATTCGATAAAGCACACGAGGAATTCTCTCAATTAAGCAAACAGGATAAACCTTTTTTCAGCTTGGTATTTACATCTAGCAACCATGATCCGTTTGAATTTCCTTCAGGCAAAATCGAACTTTACGAACAGCCACAAGCCACCCGCAATAATACGGCAAAATATGCAGATTACGCACTTGGCCATTTCTTTGACTTAGCTAAAAAATCCGATTATTGGAAAGATACCGTATTTCTAGTGATCGCCGATCACGATTCGCGCGTACATGGCGAAGCTTTAGTGCCGATTAAGCATTTCCATATTCCGGCATTAATTCTAGGCGATGGTATTGAAGCCAAACGGGATCCACGTCTTGTCAGTCAAATTGACATGCCGACTACCCTATTATCGTTGATCGGGATCAACGGCACTTATCCGATGCTGGGTTACGATTTAACCCGACCGGAAAACCCAAATCGCGCATTAATGCAATTTGATAAAACCATGGCCTATATGCGCGACAATCAAGTTGTGATCCTACAACAAAACAAAGGAGCGGAAAGTTACCACTACGACTATGGAAACGGTAAACTTACTCCTGCGGAAGTGCCCGAAATTATGAAAAAACAAGCCCTTGCCTACGCGCTTTGGGGCAATTACGCTTATAAACAAAAGCTATACCGAATGGAAGAAAAAACCAAATAGCTTGTCATCTAATAAAAGTGCGGTCCAAAAATTAATGTTTTTTTCATCGCACTTTTTCATATGTATTTAAATTACCTGTCTTATACCAAACTGCATGTATCCCAAATCAGGTTCGTAACCAATAAAATATATAACTAATAAAGAAATAAAAACCATTAGCCAGATCGAATTGAGATAAAAATTCACATAATGTAACTGGCTGGAATTAGATTTTCTTTCAAGACAAAATTACGGTAAAATCCACCGCACTTTTTCTTTTAATTCTCAACCCAATGCGATTATTCATAGCCGAAAAACCCAGCCTTGCACGAGCCATTGCCGATGTGTTGCCAAAGCCGCAGAGCCGCGGCGACGGTTTCATCAAATGCGGTGAAAACGACTATGTAACCTGGTGTATCGGACATTTGCTGGAACAAGCCGAACCTGAAGCTTACAATCCTATTTTTAAACAATGGCGATTGGAACATTTGCCGATTATTCCCGACAAATGGCAGCTTATTCCACGTAAAGACGTTGCCAAACAGCTGAAAACCGTGGAGAAACTGATTCATCAGGCGGATGAATTAGTAAACGCCGGCGACCCCGATCGCGAAGGACAATTGCTAGTGGACGAAGTATTTAGTTATGCTAATTTGTCCGTAGAAAAACGTGATCAAATTAAGCGTTGCCTGATCAGTGATTTGAATCCGAGTGCGGTAGAAAAAGCAGTCCAAAAACTGCAACCGAACCGTAATTTTATTCCGCTCGCCACCTCTGCTCTAGCTCGTGCTCGTGCAGATTGGTTATATGGCATCAATATGACACGCGCCTACACGATTCGTGGCAGACAAGCAGGTTACCACGGTGTGTTATCTGTCGGCCGAGTACAAACACCCGTATTAGGGTTAATTGTACGGCGTGACTTTGAAATTGAACACTTCCAACCTAAGGATTTTTTTGAGGTAGTGGCGCACATTCAAAATGAAAAAACCATTGAAAATTCGACCGCACTTTTTACCTTTACGGCACTCTGGCAGCCAAGTAAAGCTTGTGAGGATTATCAGGACGAAGATGGACGAGTGCTGTCACAAAGCCTAGCGGAAAACGTGGTAAAACGCATTACGCAGCAACCGGCAGAAGTGATGGAATATTCCGACAAACGGGAAAAAGAAACGGCACCCTTACCCTATTCTCTCTCAGCATTACAAATTGATGCAGCGAAACGCTTCGGTTTATCGGCACAAGAAGTTTTGGATATTTGTCAGCGCCTATATGAAACTCATAAGCTGATTACTTACCCACGTTCTGACTGCCGCTATCTACCGGAAGAACACTTTGCTGAAAGAATGGCCGTGCTAAACGCTATTTCGACTCATGCTCCTACATATCGGACACTACCTGACATTCTGAATATGGAGCACAGAAACCGTTGTTGGAATGATAAAAAAGTCGAAGCGCACCATGCGATTATTCCGACCTCAAAAAATCGAACGGTGAATCTAACCC
>CAJPST010000123.1 GCA_905373425.1 uncultured Mesocricetibacter sp. | reverse complement strand
GCTTGTTGCACAAGAAAAGCAAGCGTATGAAAAAATGTGTGAAAAAGCGACCGCACTTCACCAAAGTCGTCAGCTGGGCGCTGATAAATTAGCTCAACTGGTAACTAAATCTATCAAACAGTTAGCAATGGAAAATGCGGAATTTTTTATCGAATTAAATGCAGATTACGACAAAATCACCTCTAACGGAGCCGACAGTGTGGTATTCAATCTACAAAGCAATTTAGGGCAAATAGCCCAGCCTTTAGCGAAAACTGCATCAGGTGGGGAGCTATCGCGGATCGCTTTGGCAATTCAAGTGCTGACATCCGATAAATCTGCTACTCCAACCCTAATTTTTGATGAAATTGATGTAGGTATTAGCGGAGCAACCGCGAGTGTCGTCGGTAAATTATTACGCAAGCTAGGCGAAAAATGTCAGGTACTATGTGTCACCCACTTACCACAGGTGGCAAGTCAAGGGCTACATCATTTCACAGTGGAAAAATTTACCGTGGAAGGAAAAACAGAGACAAAAATGACCGCACTTTCCTCAGCCGAACGTATCACAGCAATAGCTAAACTACTTGGTGGCAGTAAAATTACCGATACTGCCTTAGCAAACGCACGGGAAATGTTAGAGCAGGTTTAAGTCAACATTAAACATATGCGGTTCCGCTTAGCAAGCCATACCGGCTTTTAGGAATGGTAGTTCAATATTGCTTTTTATATAAACCGTTTGATATGCAAATATTCTTCCACATCAAACGGTTAAACATAACGTATTGAAAAAAATTAGAGAATAGTAATTAAATGATCTCTTCTGGTATTTGAACATAACTTACCGACTTCAATTAATTTAATTCCTGCATTTGTTGCGACAGTAAATACTTCTTGTTCAGCCTCAGGTTTAACGGCGATTAATAACCCGCCGGCGGTTTGCGGATCACAAAGAACTGCTTTTTGCAACTCGGTCAGCGGAGAAATCTTATGACCGTAACTGTCAAAATTCCGCCCCGTGCCGCCCGGTACACAACCTTTTTCGATATAATACTCTACTCCGTCCAGTGTTTTGATTTGGTTGAAATAAACTTCTGCATTAAGATTCGAACCTTCGCAAATCTCACTTAAATGCCCAAGTAAACCGAAACCTGTAACATCTGTCATGGCAGTTATACCGTCAATTTCAGAAAATTGGTTGCCGATATTATTCATTCGACACATTGTTTCGGTCGCTAAACCTTTATGTTCAGGTTTAAGTTTGCCTTTTTTCTCCGCCGTGGTCAGCACACCGATCCCCAACGGTTTGGTTAAATATAATTTACAGCCCTCTTGTGCAGAGGCATTTTTCTTCACTTTCTCCGTTTTAATAATTCCTGTTACGGCAAGACCGAAAATCGGCTCAGGTGCATCAATAGAATGCCCACCGGCTAAAGCGATACCGGCTTGTTGACAGGCAAAACGCCCACCGTCCACAATACGTTGTGCTACTTCGGCAGGTAATAATTTGATCGGGAAACCTAAAATAGCGATTGCCATAATCGGCTTGCCGCCCATAGCAAAAATATCGCTAATTGCGTTCGTCGCAGCAATGCGCCCAAAATCAAAAGGATCATCAACAATAGGCATAAAGAAATCTGTGGTACTGATAATTCCAATTCCGTTACCAATATCATATACCGCCGCATCATCTTTGGTTTCATTGCCGACTAATAAGTTCAGATCGACAAATTTTTCCATTTCACTGTGTAAAATCTTTTCCAATACTTTGGGCGAAATTTTACAACCACAGCCTGCACCATGGCTGTATTGAGTTAAGCGGATACCCTCAGTAATCGCGCTATCAAGTTCTTGTTGAAGTGCGGCTAGATTTTCTTGCATTTTCGTTTCCTCATAAACTTATAAAAGACCACAAAATTATACTGTACTTTTGACAAAGTGCATTCAAAAAAATCTAATTTTTCTTAATCGCACTCTCTTAAGGTTTCATCGTCTCACAAACAGTTGTGGCGTTACAGTGTTATGCTGCCTCTGATTTCCTGTTATAATAACTTGGTTCATCACGTTTATTATCAAGCGAGGAAAATATGTCAAACATCAGTAAACAACAAGTTTTGGACGCTTTTCACTTCCGTTCCGCCTGTCGTTATTATAATCCGAATAAAAAAATCAGTCGCGAGGATATGGACTATATTTTAGAACTGGGGCGTTTATCACCTAGTTCGGTGGGTTCCGAACCGTGGAAATTCATTGTGTTGCAAAATCCTCAAATTCGCGAAAAAATCAAACCATTCTGTTGGGGAATCAAACATCCGATGGATGAAATGAGTCATTTGGTTGTCATCCTAGCGAAAAAGAATGCACGTTACGATTCAGAATTTTTCCGTATATCTCTGGAAAAACGCGGGTTAACCCCGGAACAATTAGTAACAACAATAGAACGCTATAAGAGTTTTCAAACCAATGATATCAAGGTATTGGAAAATGAACGGACTTTGTTTGATTGGTGTGCCAAACAAAGTTACATTGCACTCGCCAATATGATGACCGGGGCAGCATTAATCGGCATAGATAGTTGTCCGATTGAAGGTTTTAATTATGCCAATGTGGAACGGATTTTAGCCGAGGAGGGCATTTTTGACTCCAATGAATACGGCATATCCTGCATGGTAACTTTCGGTTATCGGGCTAAAGAAATTAAGCAAAAATATCGTAAACCGGCGGAAGAAGTCATCTCTTGGATTGAATAATTCAAATCATCTCAAGTGCGGTCAAAATTTCTCATATTTTTTCGACCGCACTTTCCCACCCTCTTACTTCCGGTAAAACAACATTGTATAAAAACGCTAAAGGAGACTGAAATGTCACTCGCCAATTTACTCCACCATCGTCGCGCCGTGCGTTATTACGATCCTGATAAACCTCTGGATGATGAGAAAGTCCGTCAATGCTTACAATTGGCAACGCTTGCACCGAGTAGTTCCAATATGCAGCTATATGAGTTTTATCACGTTACCGACAAACAGATTCTAAACCAACTGGCGCACGCCTGTTTAGATCAACAAGCCGCTACAACCGCCCAACAACTGGTGGTGTTTGTAACCCGACAAGATTTGTACCGTCAACGGGCACAAGCTAATATTATTTTTGAAGAAGACAATATTAAACGCAACAGTCCACCTGAAAAACACGCCAAGCGAATTAAAGACAAAAACACCTATTACGGCAAATTAATGCCGTTTATTTACGCCCGCTGCTTGGGGTTATTAGGACTGTTGCGAAAAATAATGATGTTTGTAGTACACCTGTTTCGCCCGATTACCGTAAATGTTTCCGAAACGGATATGCGAATCGTGACCCATAAAAGCTGCGCCCTCGCCGCACAAACTTTTATGCTAGCAATGGCGGAAATCGGCTATGACACCTGCCCTATGGAAGGACTGGACACTTTGCGGGTAAAGAAAATTCTGAATCTGCCGTATGGTGCAGAAATTAATATGATCATCGCCTGCGGAATTCGTAAAAGCGGGCGCGGTATCTGGGGTGAACGCTTCCGCTTACCGTTTGAGGAAGTTTATCGAAAAATATAATGCAAAAGTGCGGTCAAAATTTTCCGTGTTTTTTCAAGTTAAAAACAGACTGAAAACCGACCGCACTTTTCTAAGCTAAGTTTTCCGAGTTTAAATTATAGTAGCATCAAGCCAATTCCCAATTTGATAATATCGAAGGAGAATTTATTTTCCTCAAGATTATTGCCTTTTTCATTTTTCTTCTCATCGCCGGCTTTTTCTTCCACCATAGCGCTTTTATATTCACCTTTTACCACGGCCAAATCGTCACGCGCCTTGGTACGTAACGTTCGGCATTGCGCTTTATCCATTTCGTCCGCTTTGTTATCTTTAAATTTTTTGTATTGCAAAGTAGCGTAGTCCATTGATTTTTGATCGTCTTGGATTAGTTTTACGTTGTCTGCACCAATTACGCTTTCCAGTGGGTAAAAGAACACATATTGCGAATAAATATATGCATCTTCTTTTGAAAAATGCTCTTTTTGAATACGGGTTAAATTTGGATAAATACACCGCTCCGCCTGATCGCTCGCTAATGCCCAACGTTCTGCATCACTTTCAGAAAGCTGATAATGTGCTCCCGCATATTCCGCCGGAATCTCTACCTGTTCCGAACCTAAAGAGCAAGCTGTTAATAAGAAGGTTATCCCGAGTGAAATAATTTTTTTCAACATTGTCATTCCTTATGTTAAACAATTTTTGCGCGATTATGGCAAATTTTTACTGAAATGCAAGATCTAGGCTCAATAAAATCAGAAAGTGCGGTTAAAAAAATACTATTTTTTTGCCACACCTTAACGAGTATCGTCACTATCATTACAATATTGAGCGCAAGGTGACGCCAATTTCTGCGAGGCTGTTCACTGTCGTTACGCCGGCTGCTTGCAAGGCCGCGATTTTTTCATCAGCAGTGCCTTTTCCGCCACTAATGATAGCGCCTGCATGTCCCATTCGCTTTCCTTTTGGAGCAGTCACTCCGGCAATATAGCCAAGTACCGGCTTAGTGATGTGGTTTTTAATAAATAAAGCCGCTTCTTCTTCCGCCGAACCGCCAATTTCGCCAATCATTATGATGGCTTCCGTTTCAGGATCAGCCTGAAATAATTTGAGAATATCGATAAAATTAGAGCCCGGGATCGGATCGCCGCCAATACCGACGCAGGTAGATTGCCCAAAACCCTCATCAGTAATTTGTTTCACGGCTTCATAGGTCAATGTGCCGGAGCGGGAAACAATGCCGATTTTACCTTTTTTATGTATATCACCCGGCATAATCCCGATTTTACATTCATCCGGAGTTATAACACCAGGACAGTTAGGGCCAATCATCACGACACCGGTTTCATTTAATTTTTGCTTCACTTGTAACATATCTAAGGTCGGAATGCCTTCGGTAATACAAACGATAAGCGCAATTCCGGAATCAATCGCTTCTAAAATCGCATCTTTGCAAAATGGCGCCGGCACGTAAATCACCGTTGCAGTTGCGCCCGTCGCTTTCACGGCTTCGCGCACAGTGTTAAATACCGGTAAACCTAAATGAGTGATTCCGCCTTTTCCTGGTGACACACCGCCTACCAATTTCGTGCCATAAGCTAAAGCCTGTTCACTATGAAACGTGCCCTGCCCGCCTGTAAATCCCTGACAAATTAGCTTAGTTTCCCGATTAATTAAGATCGCCATTTAGTTCTCCTCCGCTGCCTTTACCGCCTGAACCGCCGCATCAGTTAAACTCTGCGCCGCTATAATGTTTAATCCGCTTTCAGCAAGAATTTGGCGACCTAAGATCGAATTATTTCCCTCCAAGCGAACCACTACAGGAACCCGTACACCCACTTCATTGACCGCGGCAATAATGCCTTCGGCAATTAAATCACAACGCACAATTCCCCCAAAGATATTCACTAAAATCGCCTTAACCGATTGATCGGATAAAATAATTTTAAATGCTGCAGCCACTCTCTCGGCAGTCGCACCACCGCCCACATCAAGGAAATTAGCCGGTTTACCGCCATGCAACTTCACAATATCCATCGTGCCCATAGCTAAACCCGCACCGTTAACCATACAGCCGATGTTGCCATCTAATGCAACATAATTAAGATTCCACTGCTCCGCTTCTGCTTCACGCGGATCTTCTTGACTCAAATCACGCATGGCTTTTAATTCCGGTTGACGATATAACGCATTACTATCTACTACCATTTTAGCATCCAAACAATGTAATTCGTCGTTTTCTAAAATGACTAAAGGATTGACTTCTAATAATGCCAAATCTTTTTCAATAAACATTTTGCCAAGCTGACAGAATATGTGCGTAAACTGCTGAATTTGTTTACCTGTTAAGCCGAGTTTAAACGCCAGCTCACGGCCTTGATACGGCATTGCGCCGACTAAGGGATCAATAGTGATTTTATGTAACAAGTGCGGAGTGGTTTCCGCTACTTGTTCAATATTTACTCCACCTTCTGTCGATGCCATAAACACCACGCGTTGCGCACTGCGATCCAATACAGCACTCAAATAAAGTTCTTTTTTTACAGCCTCTGCTGCTTCCAAATAAATACAATTCACAGGCTGACCAGAAGCGTCGGTTTGGAAAGTTACCAAACGTTGTTGCAAAAACTGCGAAAAAAACGACCGCACTTCCTGTTCAGATTTCACCACCCGAACACCGCCCGCTTTACCACGACCTCCTGCATGAATTTGACACTTAACCACCCATTGCACGCCACCTAACCTCGTCATCGCAGTCAATGCGTCAGAGACGTCATAGCAGACGTACCCTTCACTCACCGGTAAGTTGTACTGAGCGAAAATCCGCTTAGCTTGATATTCATGTAGATTCATTTAACTTCCTTATATTTACCTGTTTTCAGGTATTCTACACATAAAAATACTTTTTTTTAAGGGAGGAGTTTGAGTTTTTTAAAGATCAAAGAAATAGGCCTAATACCATCACCAATGCTAGCAATAGAGTTATCATTATCTCTCATCAGCCGTTGATTGCGATATGTAGTGGTACACTAATCCCGCAGTCCTCAATAGGTGGTAAACTATCATCAACAA
>CAJPST010000122.1 GCA_905373425.1 uncultured Mesocricetibacter sp. | reverse complement strand
GGATTGAGCCGCTTGCGCTTGTTGAAGTGCGGTTAAATTTCGACGAATTTTACGGATATGTTGTCGGATTTGCGGGCGAGTTTGCGTAATGGTCATAGGTAAAATAAGAAGGGGACCCGAGATGCCGCTGTGGGTGGTCGGTCCTTGAACCCGACGGTTCAAGGGAATCGGTTATAATCGTTTTCAGGTTTCTTACATCAGGGCCGAAGCCAAGTTAAGCATACACACCAACAATAGAGAACCAATTCATAAAGATTTTAGTATCGGCTCAGGGACGTAACCCGCTGACGCACATCTCAGGAAATCTTTTAAATTTATACTAGCGCAAATTGCCCATATTGACCAGTATTAATTTATATAATTCCTCTGTTTAGACCACATTTATTGAATTTCGTAAGTTGTTTGCTGATTTGTTGCACTATCCGCCAAACTTTCCAAAGATTCTGTCAGTTGTCGAATTTGTGTTTTCAGCACATTCTCTGTTCGCTCGGTTTTTTCTTTCTCTTGCATTAACTCAAAATTCAGATTTAATGCGACAATCGCCAACGCTTTGTCCACCTGTAAAATACCGGTGCGTTCTTTCATTTCCGTGACTCGCGCATCTAACTCTTTTGCTGCTTCACGTAACGTCTCATGTTGCTCTTCCGGACAATTCAAACGCAAAACCTGTCCAAGAAAAGTTAATTCAATTAATTTAGATGACATGTTCACAACCACCAATCATAAAAATTTTAGATTATTATGCCATACAGAAATATTTTCGCTACCGATAATCTGTTAGAATAAATCCATATTCACTAAGGATAAATATCAATATGACATCTTATTCGGAATTTCAACAACAACTAAAAAGCGCAAATATCCCGTTATCTTCCGCCGAATTGCACGGCTTTTTGAGTGGTTTGGCGTGCGGAGGGATTCATGATCAAAGTTGGCAACCTCTGCTTTATCAGTTCACTAACGATAATCATGCCTATCCGACCGCGTTACTTAAAGAAATAACGGAAATCTATGAAAAAATCCACCGTACTTTAGCCGACATTGACGGTTTTAATTTTGAATTATGGCTACCTGAAGAGGATGATGTCTTCAGGCAGGCGGACGCGTTGTCTGAATGGACGCATCATTTTCTGCTTGGTTTAGGCTTAACCCGACCGGATTTAGATAAAGAAAAAGGTGAAATCGGTGAAGCGGTAAATGATTTAAACGATATTTGTCAACTTGGTTATGATGAAGAGGACGACCGAGAAGAGCTGAGCGAAGCGCTGGAAGAAATTATTGAATACGTCCGCACCATCGCAGCATTATTTTATACTCATTTCCGCCCGCTCGTTAAAGAAAAACCCGTATTACATTAAGGAAAGAAGCTGATGGATTTAACCTATGCAGCCGCTATACCGCAACAAGAGTTTGTCGAACGGCGGGCAAAATTAGCCACTCAAATGCAGGATAATTCCGCATTGGTTTTGTTCTCCGCAACGGAAAAAATCCGTAACAACGATTGTTGCTACCCTTTTCGGCAAGACAGCTATTTTTGGTATTTGACGGGTTTTAATGAGCCGGATTCCGCCCTTTTGCTACTGAAAACCCACAATGAATTGCAGACGATTATTTTTCTACGTCCATCTGATCCGCTAATGGAAACTTGGAACGGCCGCCGTTTGGGTGTCGACGCTGCTCCAGATAAGCTGTTATTGGATCAAGCTTATTCCATTGATGACTTTAAAACGGAGTTTGCAAAAACGACAAAAAATCTGACCGCACTTTATTATGCGCCGGAGCATCAACATTGGGGGCAGTCTCTGCTCGCCGAACATTTGAATGGTTTCAAGCAAGTTTTTGATTGGCGTCCGTTGCTTGATGAAATGCGCTTGTTCAAATCTGCCGCTGAGATTGCTCTAATACAACAAGCAGGGCAGATTTCCGCTTTAGCTCATATCCGAGCGATGAAACGAACTCGCCCTAATCGCTTGGAATACGAAATCGAAAGCGAAATTCTGCACGAATTCAACCGCTTCGGCGCACGTTTCTCCGCTTATAACACTATTGTCGCTGGGGGAGATAACGCCTGCATTCTACATTATACGGAGAATAATCAGTCGTTACAGGACGGCGATTTGGTGTTGATTGATGCCGGTTGCGAATTTGCTATGTATGCGGGCGATATTACTCGCACTTTTCCCATTAATGGAAAATTCACCCAACCACAACGTGAAATTTATGAAATTGTACTACAAGCACAAAAACGGGCAATTGAATTGCTGGTGGCGGGTAATTCTATTCAACAAGCTAATGATGAAGTCATTCGGATACAAGTAGAAGGGCTGATACGGTTGGGTATTTTACGCGGTGAAGCGGAAGCATTGATTAAAAATAATGCGTATCGAGAATTCTATATGCATGGTTTGGGGCACTGGCTTGGTTTAGATGTACACGATGTAGGCAGCTATAGTGAAAGCGTTCAGAACGGCGATCGCAATAGCAAACTACGTGATCGCCCATTACAAATCGGCATGGTGCTGACTGTCGAACCGGGACTTTATATCACCAAGAATGCTGATGTTCCGCCACAATATAAAGGGATCGGCGTGCGTATTGAAGATAATATTCTTATTACCGAATACGGCAACAAGAATCTGACGAGTGCCGTGCCGAAAGAGATTGATGATATTGAACATTTGATGGCGGGTTCGTGATGAATTACGACATTGTTATTGTCGGCGGGGCCATGACAGGAACAACCCTTGCCCTTGCATTAAGTGCGTTCACTAACGGTAAAATGAAAATTGCAGTGTTGGAAAGGCAGCCGGTAAAGCAACACCAACAAAGCGGTTTTGATGCACGTTGTATTGCGTTATCCGATGGTAGTTGCCAAAAATTTGCCCAAATCATTTTGCCTGATGGCCAAAATTTATGGCAAAAGATTCAACCATTTAGCACACATATCGAACAGATTCATGTTTCTGATAAAGGACATAGTGGCATTGTTGAATTTTCCGCACGGGAATTTCACTTGCAACAACTTGGTGCTGTAATAGAGCTACAACAAGTCGGGCAAATTCTACTGCAAGCCGTTGAACAATCTGATAATATTGATTATTTATGCCCTGTCGAAATTGCACATATTGAGCGTTCGCAAGATGGCGTAAAAATCTCGTTAAAAAATGACCGCACTTTAACCGCGCAGTTGCTCATCGGGGCAGACGGTACAAAGTCAGAAGTGGCAAGTGCGGTCAATATTTCACAAGAAATGCTACATGACTATGGGCAAACAGCGATTATTGCTAACGTACAAACACAACAACCTCATCAAAACCGCGCTTTTGAACGATTCACCACGGAAGGTCCACTGGCATTGTTGCCGATGAAAGATAATCTGATATCTCTAGTATGGTGTGTTCGCCATGCCGATGAACTGTTACAGGCAGATGAAAGTACTTTCTTAACTCGCTTACAGCAACAATTTGGCTGGCGATTAGGGCGCTTTCAGCGTTGTGGCCAACGGTTTGCTTATCCATTAACCTTATCACGTGCGGCTCAACACGTTCAAGCGCGTACTGTGCTAATTGGTAACGCCGCCCAAACCTTGCATCCGATTGCAGGACAAGGATTTAATTTAGGCATTCGTGATGTGATGACGTTAGCCAATATCCTCAGTTATGCCTATTTGCAACAACAAGAAATCGGCGATGATGCGTTATTGCAACAATACGAAAATAAGCGGAAAGCGGATCAGAAGCAGATGATTCAATTAACCGACGGTCTGCTGACGATATTCGCCAATAATTTATTACCGTTGCAAATCGGACGAAACCTTGGGTTAATGGCATTGGCTCAATCTTCTATGCTACGGCAATATTTTGCCAAACCGACTTTAGGGTGGATTTAACAATGAAAACTTATGATCTAGTCATTATTGGCGGTGGAATGGTAGGGCTCGCTTTAGCCGTAAGCTTGCGTAACAGCCCGCTACGCCTTGCCGTTATTGAAAGTTTTCCGCCCCAAACGCCGACAGAGCAAATTACTGATCGAGTCAGCGCACTGAATTTGGCTAGTCAGCAATTATTGCAAGAATTAGGCGTTTGGTCATCATTATTACAAATCCGAGCAACTCCCTACACCCAAATGTATGTCTGGGAAAAAGATAGCTTTGCTGACATTGAGTTTAACGGCCAATCGTTGGGGCTAACGGAATTAGGTCATATTGTTGAAAATCATTTGATTCGCCATGAATTGTGGCAGCAAGTAAAACAACAAAACAATGCCGATATACTGGCCGTTCAGCCAAAGAAGCTTAATATCGGTGAACATAATGCGGTAATTTGTCTGGAGGATGAGCAATTGCTTTCCGCCAAATTAATTGTTGGTGCCGACGGAGCTAACTCCTGGGTACGCCGGCAGGCAGATATCCCATTAGTCTTTCGTGACTATGGTCATCATGCTTTGGTTTGTAATGTAGAATGTGATGATGCACATCAAAATGTCGCCCGTCAAATTTTCTCTCCTGATACTATTCTTGCCTTCCTACCATTACATCAGGAAAATTTATGTTCTATCGTTTGGTCACTGCCTCCGGAACAGGCGCAGTTTCTGCAACATTGCGATGAACCGACTTTTAACAATGCGCTAGCTGCAGCATTTGAGCGTCGCTTAGGTTCATGCAAAGTCGTATCGTCCCGTAAAACATTCCCGCTCACAGCACGTTATGCTCGCAATTTTGCACAACCGCGAATCGCACTGATCGGTGATGCCGCTCACACTATTCATCCGTTAGCGGGGTTAGGTGTTAATCTTGGATTTCAGGATACCGCTTATCTTGCTCAACAAATAGAAAAAATTCTTCATGCCAATTCCGATATTGGAGAGTATCGTGCATTACGCGATTACGAACGTCGAAGAAAAACGGAAGCCATAAAACTACTTATTACTATGCAGGGATTAAAAGATTTGTTTCATAGCGATAATCCGATAAAAAAATGGATACGTGGAGTTGGATTAACGGTAACCAATCGGTTGAGTATCGTGAAAGAAACGTTTATTAAACAAGCTTTCAAAATTTGATTTAGTGAAAACTGCATAAAAAAGGACCGCACTTTAAGCGAATATTTCTCAAAGTGCGGTCTATTTTTTTAGTGTTTTTATGATTTATTCTATTTAGAACGATTTGTTTACGTCAAAGAACACCTGGCTTTTGTCGTAAGAATAAATCGGGATATTACTGATGGTTTTTGTATAGCTCCAAGTAATACGCGGAGTAAAACCGGCATAATGGAATTTTTTATGCCATAAGGAAAGAGAGGTTGAATATTCATCGTTATCTTGTCTCTTTCCAAAGTAGGTTTTACCCTGGTATATACGTTTTGCCACACCAACAGTCGCAGAACTGGAAATGCCTAACGGCCATTCTTGCCCCCAAGTTAAGCGCGTACCGATACGTTCATAAGCATTGGTTTTATCACGTGCATGTTTACGGGCGAAATCAAGAGAAATCGACCAATATTGTCGAGCACTTGGCATATACATCATTGAGTTTGAAACCGAATGTACTGCTCCGTCATATAAACGACGATGACGTAAGCGTTCGTATTTTTCGTAACCGTAGTTATAGGAGGCTGAATATCTGACATTTTGGTTGAGCCAATAGCTTGTGGAAACAGCTCCTCCGTAAGTATTAGAATATTGTTTTAGTGATTCTGTCGTTTCACTCAAACCGCCACCATACCAACGCTTTTCAATATATGGGACAAAACTGATATCAAAACGGGCGTTGGAATAACCGCCACCGAATCCTAAATGCGCATTCACGTCGTTATAACGTTTATTATCCCAATAATATTTAGTCGACAAATTACTATCAAACGTCAAATATTTGCCATTGCTTAGACTCCAACGCTTATCTAAGCCAGTCCATACGGAAAGCCCTTTCCCTTCCTGGCGCGGAGAGCTATAACTTACAGTTGCTCCATTAGGTAATTTTGCTGTTGTACCTTGTTTGGCTGAGTTGGCAAGGTTTTTATCGTTTAAAAATGTCATACCGAAAGAGACATTCCAGTCATCTTTATTATTGATTGCTTCGATATATTTATCAAATACTGCAATATCTTGAGGCTGTACTGAAGGCGCGGCACGCAGACGTTCAAATTGGCTTTTTGCGGCTTCAAATTCTTGGTTATAAAATAAGGTTTCGGCTAATTGGAAGCGAATATAATTGTTATCCGGGAAATTTGACGACAGAGAACGATAAGAAGCCACGGATTTGTTCAAATCTTCGTCGCGTTGTAGCATTGCTTTTGCCCATTCGATTAGAGACTTATCATGATTCGGCACTCGTTCATATAATTGAATATAAACGGGAAGCACGCTTTTATTGCCGGAAACCAACGCGGCGACAAAGAGTTCTTCCAATATTGCCGGGTTTTCCATAAGCTCTTTGCCGGTATATTTGATAACCTGTCCGTCCGCTTGAGTTTGTTGGGATAATTGTTGATGTCGTAGTAATCCTTCTTCCACACTTTGGCGATTTACCACGGCTTCGGCATTTACCGCAGTTTGTGCCGGATCGCGCTCTACCATAGGAGGTGGTGGCTGATCCGCATAAACCGACATTGAAACCGTAAGACTAGAAAGTGTTAAAAGTAAACCTTTTGTTTTCATATATTTTCCATA
>CAJPST010000121.1 GCA_905373425.1 uncultured Mesocricetibacter sp. | reverse complement strand
TGTTGATGGTATTTTACCACCTATTGAGGACTGCGGGATTAGTGTACCACTACACCTAACATACCGCCCACAATTTGTGCTGCAATATAGCCTATAACCATTTCCCAAGCAAAGGTTCCTTTCATTGCCAGCCCAAGGGTTACCGCCGGATTTAAGTGTGCGCCACTATAAGGACCGGTTACTACGACGGTCACATATACAGCAAACGCCCATGCTGTTGTAATCACAATCCAACCGGAACTTTGCCCTTTCGTTTTATTTAAACATACGTTGGCTACTACACCGTTACCTAGTAGAATTAAGAGGGCTGTTACAAAAAATTCCGCAAAATAGGCATTCATAAGAGAATCTCCATATGATAATTAACGTAATGATTTCATTAAAGAAATCTTTCTTGGCAATTTGTTCGTTTAAGCTCAAAATTTCTCCATTCATTTAATGCGTGTGTCAATCACATTAAGGATATAGCACCATGACAAACAAAAAATATATCATTGCTTTGGACCAAGGTACCACAAGCTCCCGTGCCGTCTTATTAGATCACAATGCGAATATCGTTGAAATCGCACAACGAGAATTTACGCAAATCTATCCACAAGCTGGCTGGGTAGAGCATAATCCGATGGAAATTTGGGCAACACAAAGTTCAACATTAAATGAAGTCGTTGCAAAAGCCGGTATTACCTCTGATGAAATTGCAGCAATTGGTATTACTAACCAACGTGAAACCACCATTGTGTGGGAAAAAGCTACCGGAACACCGGTTTATAACGCAATTGTGTGGCAATGTCGCCGTACTGCGGATATTACCGATAAGCTTAAGGCTGATGGTCACGAAGAATATATCCGCAATACCACCGGTTTAGTCGTGGATCCATATTTCTCCGGTACGAAAGTGAAATGGATTTTAGATAATGTACCGGGTGCACGTGAAAAAGCTGAGCGTGGCGAGTTATTATTCGGTACTGTGGATACTTGGCTTGTATGGAAATTAACACAGGGTCGTGTGCATGTAACCGATTATACCAATGCATCCCGTACGATGTTGTTTAATATTCATACGAAAAAATGGGATGACAAAATGTTGGAATTATTAAATATTCCACGCTCTATGTTGCCTGAAGTGCGTAATTCTTCCGAAGTGTATGGTCAAACAAACATCGGGGGTAAAGGAGGTGTGCGTATTCCTGTAGCAGGTATCGCAGGCGACCAACAAGCTGTACTTTACGGTCATCTTTGCACACGTGCAGGTCAAGCGAAAAACACCTATGGTACAGGCTGCTTTATGTTACTTCACACCGGTGATAAAGCCATTACCTCTAAAAACGGTTTATTAACTACTATCGCTTGTAACGCAAAAGGTGAACCGGAATACGCCCTTGAAGGTTCCGTATTCATCGCTGGTGCATCTATTCAGTGGTTACGTGATGAACTTAAAATTGTTCATGACAGCCATGACTCCGAATACTTCGCACAAAAAGTACCGGATAGCAATGGTGTATATGTCGTACCAGCCTTTACCGGTTTAGGTGCACCATATTGGGATCCGTATGCACGTGGTGCGATTTTAGGTCTTTCTCGCGGAGCAAACCGTAATCATATTGTTCGTGCAACTCTTGAGTCTATCGCTTACCAAACCCGTGACGTATTAGAAGCAATGCAATCGGATTCAGGCCAACGCTTACAATATTTACGTGTAGATGGTGGTGCAACCAACAATAACTTCTTAATGCAATTCCAAGCAGATATTTTAGATGTGAATGTTGAACGCCCGGTAGTGAAAGAAGTGACAGCTCTTGGCGCAGCTTATCTTGCAGGCCTTGCTGTTGGCTTCTGGAAAGATTTAGATGAACTTTACGACAAAGCGCGTGTAGAACGTACTTTCACTCCTGATAACGACGAAGAAAAACGTGAACGTCGTTATAAAGGCTGGAAAAAAGCGGTTAGACGCTCATTAGAATGGGCGAAGGAAGATGTGGAATAGTCTTTCCTAGCAAATAATAAAGTGCGGTCAAAATTTTCAGCATTATTATGTAGCTGTTGTACAAAGGTCAGGCCGCTTGAAAATACTAAGATCTCCATTGAAGCTTTAACTCAATGGAGATTTTTTATTATGATTGAATCTAATGTTTTCTTAACTCATCAAGTTAATTAAAAGCAGTTGTATTAATGCCAAATCAAGCAAGAAGCCTTGTTAAAGGTATGTTTGTCGTGTTTGCAACATCCCTAATTATGTGAAGTAATATGATAGGCAGTATGTTTCATACTAGAATAATATATATCGATAAGTTATTTACCTAGTTTGTTTTTTTCCTTTACAATAGACCTCTTTTTATTTTACCGAACTCAAAGGAAAGTTTATGTTTAAAAAAATCGCATTTTTGGCAACTTCAGTTTTGGCATTAACTACTACGACACAAGCTGTCGCGGCGGATAGCCTGTTAGAGCGAATTAACAATAAAGGCACGATTACCGTCGGTACGGAAGGAACTTATGCTCCATTTACCTATCACGATGCAAGCGGCAAATTAACCGGCTACGATGTGGAAGTAACTCGTGCTGTAGGGGAAAAATTGGGAGTAACGATTGAATTTAAGGAAACCCAATGGGATGCGATGTTGGCAGGACTAAAAGCCGGTCGTTTTGATTTAGTGGCCAATCAGGTTGCTCTGACTACCCCGGAACGGCAGGCGACATTTGATAAAACGGAACCTTATAGCTGGTCCGGTGCAATGATGTTAGTGCGCAAGGATGATGACAGTATCAAATCTTTGGATGACGTAAAAGGTCGTAAAGCCGCACAGACATTAAGCAGTAACTACGGTGAATTGGCGACAAAACTGCAAGCAGATATCGTACCTATCGATGGCATGGCGCAAGGCTTATTGTTAATTCAGCAAAAACGAGCGGATTTGACGTTTAATGACAGCTTAGCACTATTGGATTATTTAAAAAAGAACCCGAACTCCGGTTTAAAAACTGCATGGGAAGCCCCTGCTGAGGAAAAATTGGGTGCAGGTTTAATCGCCAATAAGGGCAATGATGAAGCGTTGGCGAAAATCAGCGCTGCCATTGTAGAGCTACGTAATGACGGAACGTTGAAAAAATTAGGCGAACAATTCTTCGGTAAAGATATCAGTGTTAAATAATTTTCTTCTTTCTATTCCATTTATGACCGAAGCGCGTGCGCAGTTGGTCATAGATGCGTTTTGGCCTATGGTGAAAGTGGCGGTGTTGGTTTCTATACCTCTTGCCGCCGCTTCTTTTATTATCGGCATGGTGATTGCTGTCGCGGTAGCATTAGTGCGGGTTACACCGGTAAATGGTGTAATACATCGCATCTTTTTATCCATTGTTAAGATTTATATTTCGATTATTCGCGGTACACCGATGTTGGTGCAGATTTCCGTGGTATTTTATGGGTTGCCTGCTATCGGAGTTTTTATTGATCCGATCCCGGCCGCAATTATCGGTTTTTCACTGAATATCGGCGCATACGCTTCTGAAACCGTACGTGCAGCGATTTCTTCCGTACCGAAAGGGCAGTGGGAAGCCGGTTATACCATCGGAATGACCTATATGCAAACTTTTCGTCGCATTATTGCGCCACAAGCTTTTCGTGTAGCTGTGCCACCACTTAGTAATACTTTTATCGGGCTGTTTAAAGACACTTCTTTAGCCTCGGTAGTAACGGTAACGGAAATGTTTCGCGTAGCACAACAAATGGCGAATATGTCTTATGATTTCTTACCTATTTATATTGAGGCAGGTTTGATTTATTGGTGCTTCTGCTGGGTGTTGTTTGTGGCTCAAGCACATATTGAAAAACGGCTTGAGCGTTATGTGGCGCGTTAGGGAAAAATGATGATTAAAATTAGAAATATACATAAATCTTTTGGCGCTAACCACATTTTGCGAGGCATTGATCTGGATATTACTAAAGGCGAAGTAGTAGTAATTTTAGGGCCGTCAGGTTCAGGTAAAACTACTTTTCTGCGTTGTTTGAATGCGTTAGAGCAACCGGAACAGGGGACGATTGAGTTTGATAATGCAGCGCCGTTAAAAGTGGATTTTGCTATTAAGTCCGTTAAAAAGGACATTCTTGCTTTGCGCCGCAAATCCGGAATGGTATTTCAGCAATACAATCTTTTTCCGCATAAAACCGCACTGGAAAACGTGATGGAAGGCCCGGTGTATGTGCAAGGGAAGGATCCTAACCTTGCTCGGGAAGATGCAGTGAAATTATTGGCTAAAGTAGGGTTGGCAGATAAGGTTGATTTATATCCTTTTCAGCTTTCCGGAGGGCAGCAACAGCGGGTAGGAATTGCACGAGCTTTAGCTATTCAACCCGAATTAATGTTATTTGACGAACCGACTTCGGCATTGGATCCAGAACTAGTACAAGATGTATTGGATACCATGAAAGAGTTGGCGGCAGAGGGTTGGACAATGGTGGTGGTGACACACGAAATCAAATTTGCTTTAGATGTGGCGGATGTGGTGATTGTTATGGATCATGGTGTTATCGTAGAACAGGGATCGCCTCAGCAATTATTTGAGAATCCACAGCACGAACGTACCAAAGCATTTTTGCAACGACTACGTTCGCATTAATAATGACGTCTCTTTAATAAAAAAAGCACAATATTTAATTGTGCTTTTTTTATTAGAAGATTGCCAAATGTTATCTGACCAATTCAATTTGATATACGTCGATCGTAGAACTGAAGAACTCTTTATCTAATTTTCCGTAAATGCGGATTTTATCATTTCGGGTAACACTTAGGCCATTCCAAGCATGATCTTCCACATCAATACGAATAGTTCCCGTACTATCTTGAAAGGTAAATTCATCATCGTCGATTTGCGTGACAATATAGCCTTCAAGAATTACACGGCTGTCATCATACATGGATTTGGCTTGTGCGATGGTCGTTATAGTGCCTGAAGTATCACCGAAAACCTGCGGTTGTTGTGGCTGAATGCAGGCGGATAATAAAAACACGGCCGAAAATAAGCGGTTATGGCAAAGAATTTCTTCATGTTAACTCCTCTTAAATCAAGGCATTATAGTCATATTTCGACAAATACTTGTTGGACTCATCAGTGTTTTTGGATTCTGTAAACATCAATGCTTGATTTGCCCCACTTATTCGTATCCACTTCTCCCTGAATAGTGATTTTATCATTTGGGCTGATGTTTTGCCCGTTCCAAGCGTGATCTTCCACATCAATGATAATGTCGCCTGTTGGATCTCTAAAAATAAATTCGTCATCATCGTTACCGGCACGTGAGACAATATGTCCGGTGAGAGTAACCGGGGTGTCATCTCTGGCTTTTAAGGCTTGTTGCACAGTGTTGATTGGACCTGTCGGTTTGCCTCCATCTATAAATCCGCCACCGGATTTGTGGCCATTGTCATTAAAACCGGCATTTGCCGAAGCAGAAATCAGTGCTAATGATAAAAGTGCGATTGTCTTTTTCATAAAGTTCTCCTTAATTGAAGTCATAATTAAAAAGTGGGTTGTTAGGACATATCCTAATGCTTGTATTAGAACAAACAAATCTTAACAAAATCTTAAGAAGAAGCTTTTTTATCAACGGGAAAATTTGATGTCAAAACGTTATAGCAATATTTTAACCGAAGAATAGTAGTGGTCTAAGCTTAACTTTATCCGTGAAACTGCGGAAGAAGTGTTGAGAACCCGGTTTTGTCTAAGTGTAGTGATAATTGGAGAGAAAAAGTGCGGTCGAAATTTTATGAGTTTTTTCAACCGCACTGTTATTTTTAGCGAGTGATTATTCCTTTCTTTCGCGCCAATATATTGCAAAACGCGGTTTGCCATTGTTGGTCAGTCCTCGATATTTATAAGTAATTACTGTGCCGATTGGTGGTGGATTGGCGCGTTCTTCCAAATTGAATCCCGAACCGATTTTAAATTGTCCTCGCTGATTTTCACAAGTGAGCGAGCCCATCACGTTGGCAAACTGTCCTTTTCCCTTATGGTGGGCGATAACAGTGCATTCTTCATCTAATGTGGTTTTTAATTTTAAAATTTGGTTGCTTCGTTTGGTTTCATAAGGTGCATTCGGATTACGTAAAATAATGCCTTCACCTTGCTGGCGTTCTGTTTGATGTAGGAAATCTTGGATGTGTTGCTGATTTTTAATTGGGATTTGTTCAATGATTTGTATATATGGGTGAGGTTTTTGTTTAAGATAGTTTTCCAATTGAGCTAAGCGCTCGAATAAATTACCTTGTGCATTCGGCACATCAAATACATAAAGTTTTAGTTTTTCCCAGCCTTCACCTTTCATTGAGCGGACGGTTGAGGAGATTTGTTCAAATTGATTTCGTTCGCTAAACAGCTCTCCATCGATCGCAAAAGGCGGAAAATCCCTAATAAAATAAGCGGGTGCGGCTAATACTACGCCACCGCGCGTAAACAGTCGTGTGCCGTCCCAATAACCGCGTACGCCGTCAAGTTTTTCACTCATCACCCAGCCACTGACATCTTGATTGGTGTAATTATTCAGGAGCATAAAATCTGGCGTTTCAGCCGCTGCAGTGCTATGGCCGAGCATATATCCGACAAACCACAAGCAAATTAAAATAAAACGTTTCATTTTGCATTTTACCTTTTGAATTAAACGCGAGTATTGTGT
>CAJPST010000120.1 GCA_905373425.1 uncultured Mesocricetibacter sp. | reverse complement strand
GCGATAGTTTTCGTTGTCATGATGTTTTCCTTCTCGTTAAGTTGAAATGATGTTTGAACATTTGCTTGTTCGCTTGATGTGACGTATTATATTTCAAAACTTACTTTTGAGAAGTACTTACATAAACGTAAGTTTTGAAATTTTTTGAAAATAATTTTTAATCTATTGACTTTTAAGGAAATAAAAATGGAAAAAAGTGTTGAGCGTGGCAATGTGTTGGCTTCTGTCTGTCCTTCCCGGCAAATTTTGCAGCATTTAACCAGTCGCTGGGGGGCGTTGGTATTGGTGAGTTTGCATTCCGGCACCAAGCGTTTTAGTGAACTTCGCCGAGCCATTGATGGCGTGAGTGAGCGTATGTTGACAAAAACCTTGCAGGAACTGGAAGCAGACGGCATGTTAATTCGCAAATCCTACAATACCGTGCCGCCGCAAGTGGATTACACCTTGACGGAATTCGGCTCGCAGGCGTCCAATAAAATGTTTGAGTTGGTGGATTGGTTGGAAACAAACCTTGACGGAATTTTGGCGCAACAGGCGGCTAATATGTAAGATCTACGGTATGATGATTCCTAAAGTGCGGTTAAAAATCTAAGTGTTTTTTCCACCGCACTTTTTTCCGCCTTTCCTTTATCCCGCCTTGTGTTTTCGGTATAATGGGACACATTTTCTTTTACCTAAATAGACAGAACATATTATGACAAAATTTAATGTAAAAACTTTCCAAGGCATGATTCTTGCCTTACAAGAATACTGGGCGAACCAAGGCTGCACCATTGTGCAACCCTTTGATATGGAAGTGGGCGCAGGTACCTCTCACCCGATGACCGCATTACGCGCGTTAGGCCCGGAGCCGATGGCATTTGCTTATGTACAACCTTCCCGCCGTCCGACCGATGGTCGCTATGGCGAAAATCCAAACCGTTTACAGCATTACTACCAATTCCAAGTGGTGATTAAACCGTCTCCTGACAACATTCAAGAACTCTATTTAGGTTCCCTTGAAATGCTTGGCTTTGACCCGACCAAAAACGACATTCGTTTTGTGGAAGATAACTGGGAAAATCCAACCTTAGGTGCTTGGGGCCTGGGCTGGGAAGTGTGGTTAAACGGCATGGAAGTGACTCAATTTACCTATTTCCAACAAGTGGGTGGCTTAGAATGTAAACCGGTTACCGGCGAGGTGACCTACGGTTTAGAGCGTTTGGCGATGTACATTCAAGGCGTGGATTCCGTGTATGACTTAGTTTGGTCCGACGGTCCGCTTGGCAAAACCACTTACGGCGACGTATTCCACCAAAACGAAGTGGAACAATCCACCTACAACTTTGAATATGCGGATACCGATTTCTTATTCCATTGCTTCGATCAATATGAAAAAGAAGCCAAAAGCTTATTGGAATTAGAGCGTCCGTTACCATTGCCGGCTTACGAGCGCATCTTAAAAGCGGCACACAGCTTTAACTTGTTAGACGCGCGCAAAGCGATTTCCGTTACTGAGCGTCAACGCTACATTTTACGCATTCGCTCGCTTACTAAAGGTGTGGCGGAAGCCTATTATGCTAGTCGTGAAGCCTTAGGCTTCCCGGGTTGTAAAAAATAAGGAGAACATCATGAAAGATTTTCAATACCCGGACGATATTTACACCGAAGCTGAACCGGATGAAAACACGCTGGCGAATTTAGGGCCTTTATCGCCTATGGCGGGAATTTGGGAAGGTAAGCGTGGTGTGGATATCAACCCGAAAGCAGAAGGTCCAGAAAAAGATCCTTATATCGAACGTTACGAAGCCCATCCAACGGACGCGCAAACCAATGGTCCGCAACTCTATTATGGATTACGCTATCACACCCATATTGTACAACCAGGCGAAGTGGAGACGTTCCACGATCAAGTGGGCTATTGGTTATGGGAGCCCGAAACAGGCAATATTTTATTAACAGGTAGCATTCCACGCGGCCAAACGTTTATTGCGGTCGGTAATGCACCAGCTGATGCGAAAGAATTCACTGTAAAAGCAGTACGCGGTTCATTAACAAACGGCATCATTTCGAACCCGTTCTTAGAGCGTTCATTTACCACGGAAAATTTTGAGATGACGGTGAAATTCCATGATGATGGCTCTTGGTCTTACGATCAAACCACCACAATGATTATCCCGAATTACGACAAACCGTTTGAGCATCGTGATCGTAACCGGTTAACCAAAATCGGCGAACCGACACCAAATCCGACCGCACTTGCGGCCGCAGCCAAAAAATAAGGAGGCAAAAATGTCTAAACCTGTGTTGTTTTATAGTGCTGAATGTCCTGATACGCCATCTTTTGTGGCGGAATTGAAGGCATTGAAAGTGGATTATGAAGAAATTGAAGTGCAATCCTCCTTGCCGAATTTAAAACGCTTTTTACGCTTGCGTGATAACGAAGCTGTATTTGATGAGGCGAAAGCCAAAGGTTATGCAGGCTTGCCAGCGTTATTGTTGGCAGATGGCCGAGTGATTTTGGATGAAACCCAATTAAAATCGGTTTTTGCCTAATATAAACCGTCTAAGAGCGGTGAATTTCAAAGCATATCATGCAGGGGTCAGCGTCGATTATTCGTTCACTCCGTGGCAAGGTGTTACGGTGCGTCCGTCATTTAGCGTAAATTATGTGGATGCGTCAGATTCTAAACTTGCTGTGCACGTGAACCAAATATTGTTACAGCGTTTTGATCGTTATTGGCAACAGGAAATCGGTTTAAGTGCAGATTTCGGCAGTTGACAAGTGAGCACTTATGCATCCCAATCTCGTGGCAAACAATTGGATAAACAGCGCCAGTTAAGCTTTAAAGTTGGTTATCGCTGGTAAAACTACAATGAAGTATGCACTATGGGTTAAAAGTGCGGTTAAAAAATCAAAAGATTTTTAAATTTGGTATAAAGAAATAGGGCGGAACTAATCCGCCTTATTTTTTTGTTGTAGAGCTAGGGTTACCGGTTGAGGTACAAATTGGGTTACATCGCCGCCGTGCAGGTAAATTTCCCGCACAATGGTGGAAGATATGTAAGACCATTGTTCTGTGGAAGGCAGAAATAAGCTTTCTACCCCGCCCGTCAGTTGGCGATTAAGATGGGCGAGTTGAAGCTCATATTCAAAGTCTATAGTTGTACGCATTCCGCGAATAATTACGTTGATGTTGCGTTGTTTTACTACATTGGCAAGCAAATCGGAAAAACCGATAACCTCGACATTATTCAGATGAGCAACAGATTCGGTTGCCAACTGCACCCGTCGATTTAGATCGAATAGCGGCTTTTTATTCGGGCTGGCGGCAATTGCGACCAAAACATGCGGAAAAAGCACCGCACTTCTCTCGATAATGTCCAGATGACCGTTCGTGATTGGATCAAACGTGCCGGGATAGATTGCGGTTGTCATGTTATTTCTCCAAATAAGGGTGTAATAAATTAAGCAAACGTTGTAAAGCTCCTCGATTTTCAATTAGCACTTCATAACCGGCATTGCCGTAGTGTTCTCTTAGTACTTTAGAGTCAAGCAATTTTTCCACCGTATTGGACAAAGCCACACTATTTTCCTCTACTTCCAAAACACCATCTACGTCCAACAATTTTCGAAATACTTCAGGGAAATTAAAGGTATATTTACCGCTAATTACCGGCACTTTAAAGGCTAACGGCTCTAACGGATTATGTCCGCCATGCTGTACTAAACTTCCACCCACAAAAGCAATATCGGAAATACCGTACATTAACATGAGTTCTCCCATTGTATCACCCAGCACCACTTGAGTTTCTGCCGAAGGAGCAATATTTTCGCTACGGCGACAATAAGTAAATTCTGCTTTAGTAATTAAATCGGCAACGGAATTGAACCGTTCAGGGTGGCGAGGCACTAGAATTAACAATAGGTTGGGGTATTTTTGCAATAAAGTGCGGTGTGCTTTTAAGATAATTTCTTCTTCACCGATATGGGTGCTGGCAGCAATCCAAACCGGTCGTTCACCAACCCATAGTTGATGTAACGTTTCAATATTACGCGATAGTTCATCAGTAATAACCAAATCATATTTAATATTGCCGGTTAAAATTAGTTTCCCTTTGTAGCCTAACTCCAAATAACGCGTACCACTAATATCGTCTTGCGGTGCGATTAAACTGATTTCGTTAAACATTCTGTATAGCTTATTTTTCAGCCAACCATAGCGTCGAGCCGAATGCTCGGACAAACGGGCGTTGGCAATAATGAATGGAATGTTACGTTTATGCAGCTGACGAATAAGGTTTGGCCAAATTTCCGTTTCGATAACAATACAGGCTTTAGGACGAATGAAATTCAGAAATCGATTTAGCGCATCCGGCAAATCGTAAGGCAGGTAAACATGAGTAACGGAATCACCGAATGCCGCTTTGACTCGATCAGAACCGGTAGGAGTAACGGTCGTCATGGTGATCGGCAAGTCGGGATAAATTTTTTTAATACGATTAACCAAAGGTGTAGCGGCAATAACTTCACCGACAGAGGCGGCGTGAATAATCAAACCATCGGGCTTTGGTGCTGCTAAATTACGGTAAAAACCATAACGTTCGCTAATCCGTTTTCGGTAATTAGGGGATTTAAAACTACGGATCAACATAAACAGCAAGATTAGAGGTTGCAACAGATAAACGGTCAGGTTATATAAAAAACGCCACATAAATATTAATTGTTTGAAAAGTTAATCTTTGTTTGGTGAAAGATAAAGAAAACGGTCAAAAATTTGACCGCTCTTTTAGGAACCTCTTACTTGAGTATAAAAGGTTCCGTATTATGTTATATGGCTTAGCCTTTGGCTTTTGCCGCCGCTTTCACGATCACCGCAAAGGCAGGAGCTTTTAAGGACGCGCCGCCTACTAATGCACCGTCAATATCCGGTTGGGTGAACAATTCTGCTGCATTAGCATCATTAACAGAACCGCCGTATTGAATGATCACTTGATCGGCAACCGCTTGGGATTTTTTCGCAATGTGACCACGAATGAATGCGTGTACTGCTTGCGCTTGCGCTGGAGTCGCTGACTTTCCGGTACCGATTGCCCAAATTGGTTCATAAGCAATAACCGCACCGTTGAAAGCTTCTACGCCTAACAGGTTGATTACGGCATCAATTTGACGAGCGCATACTTCTTCGGTTTTACCGGCTTCATTTTCTGCTTCGGATTCACCGATACATAATACAGGAACTAAGCCTGCTTCTTTTAACGCACCGAATTTTTTCGCTACGAATTCATCGCTTTCTTTGTGATAAGTGCGACGCTCGGAGTGACCGATAATGATGTATTTCGCGCCGAAATCTTTTAACATTTCGGTAGAAATATCACCGGTGAATGCGCCTTTTACGTTCACATCAACGTTTTGCGCGCCTAATTGAATGATATTTTTACCGCCACAGCTGCAGCCGCAATCAGATAATAGTTTCTCCGCTTCTGCTAAATACATTACCGGTGGTGCAATTGCCACATCACAGCCGGTAACACCGTGTAATTCTTCCTTCAAACCAGTGATTAATTCTCTGGTGAATGCTTTGCTACCGTTTAATTTCCAGTTACCCATAACTAAAGGACGACGTGCCATTTTGTTTCTCCATAATTTTAAGTGATAAAAATAATGCAGTTACTATAGCAAATTTTTATTGTTATTTTCTGATCTTTCGCAATTTTTTTGCAGAAAAGATGATTATTTTGTTTTAAAAAGCTACAATCTACTGTACAGAATTAATAAAAAATGACCAATTAAAAAGTAAGTATGAAGATTTTTAAAGCGGAACAATGGAATATGGATATTCTGTTACCTTTATTCGAGCGGTATCGCATGAATTACGGAATGAAGAAAAACCCTGATCGTACATTGGCCTTTTTACATAACCGCATTCGTTTTAGCGAAAGTGTTATTTTCATTGCCGTAAAAGAAAGACAAGAAGCAGAAGAACAAAATAATACGGCAGAAACGCAATTTGAAGAAGCGGAAGCTCTCGGCTTTATTCAGCTTTACCCTAGATTATCTTCTCTACAACTACAACGTTATTGGCAAGTTACCGATATTTTTGTGCAACAACACCCGAACCACAATGACATATTCAACGCATTAATTGAGAAATCCAAAGAATTTGTTCGTTTCACGCAATCACATTATTTAATTGTTGAACAAAACCCAAATCAGCATGAAATGTGGGAACGTAACGGTTTCCGCCTGAATAATAAAAAAACTATCTTTGAATTGATGTTATAGCTTTTTTACCATTTCTTTTTGAAAATCATGAAAAAACCGACCGCACTTTTGTTTGAGGCTATTTAAAGTGCGGTCGATTTTTTAGAAAAAAATAAAAGGCTTGAAATTTCAAGCCTTTTCCGATTTATTAATCTGCTGTAGTAAAATCGTCCAAATTGTCTGTTCCTACCACACCTGACAGCGTATATACGCGTTTAGTGCTGGAGATGCGGGTGCGGTATTTGTTCCAGGTTTTTTCGAAAAATGTTTCTGCCGGACGCTCACCTTTACAAAATGCGACAAAGGCTTTTTCTTCATCGGTAACCGGGCGGCGTTCGCCGGAATCTAATGCTTTAAAAGCTTGTCCGTACTGCTCCAAGGTTTCCGATTCTTTAATCGTATAATCGCCGTGGCGAGAGAAACCGCGCGGATAGTTTTTGTCGTCAAAAAAACGACGTTCAACGCTAAAACTTTGAGCCATAATGTCCTCTTAAAAA
>CAJPST010000119.1 GCA_905373425.1 uncultured Mesocricetibacter sp. | reverse complement strand
CTGTAAAAGGCATGACACCTGAAGAAGTGCGGGCAACAGGCGCAGAAATTCTGCTCGGCAATACTTTCCATTTATGGTTACGTCCGGGGCAAGAAGTCATGCGAAAACATGGTGATTTGCATGATTTTATGCAATGGCATCGCCCGATTCTGACTGATAGCGGTGGCTTTCAAGTATTCAGCTTGGGGAAACTGCGTAAAATTACGGAAGAAGGGGTGAAATTTCAAAATCCGATTAATGGCGAGCGTATTTTTCTATCGCCGGAAAAATCCATGGAAATTCAGTATGATCTCGGCTCTGATATTGTGATGATTTTTGATGAGTGCGCGCCCTATCCGTCCACTTTCGATTACACCAAAAAATCAATGGAAATGTCGTTGCGTTGGGCACAGCGTAGTCGTGATCGTTTTGATCAATTAGGAAATCAAAATGCCCTATTCGGTATTGTGCAAGGCGGTGTGTTTGAAGAACTGCGCCAAGTTTCTCTGGAAGGTTTGGTGAAAATCGGTTTTGACGGCTATGCCATCGGCGGATTGGCAGTGGGAGAACCGAAACAAGACATGCATCGTATTTTAGAATATGTTTGCCCACAACTACCGAGCGATAAACCACGCTATTTAATGGGGGTAGGTAAGCCTGAAGATTTGGTGGAAGGGGTACGCCGTGGAATTGATATGTTTGACTGTGTAATGCCGACCCGCAACGCTCGCAACGGACATTTATTCGTGAGCGATGGCATTGTGAAAATTCGGAATGCCAAGTACCGCGACGACACTACGGCACTCGATCCGGAATGCGATTGCTACACCTGCAAACACTATACCAAATCTTATCTGTATCATTTGGATAAATGCGGGGAGATTTTGGGTGCTCGTTTAAATACCATTCATAATTTGCGCTATTATCAACGCTTAATGGAACAAATCCGTACCGCGATTGAACAGGGCGAATTCGATCGGTTTGTGAATGAGTTTTATGCTAAAATCGGCAAGCCTGTTCCACCGTTAGTTAATGAGGGAGAAAAAAATGCTTAATTTAGAGCCGCAAAGTTTCGCCAGCTGGGAAGAACCGATTGAAATGCTTTATGCCTGTCATAGTAAGGTGAAACGCTTTTGTAACCAACTACGCATTTTACCCGATTATCTAACTCAAAATGGAATAAATCAGGCTGTGAAAAACGATGTAAAACAAATTCTGACTTATTTTAATTTGTCTGCGCCGTTGCATCACGACGACGAAGAAAAAAATTTCTTCCCTGCCTTGGTAAAACACGTGCCGCAAGCACAAGAAGATATTGACAAACTAGAAAGCGAACATATTGCTTTACACCAAAACTGGGCGTTACTATCCGCCCAACTGGAACAACTACTGAACGGCGAACGGCAAAATGTGGATCGCGACTTGATCTCTGCTTTTATTGCCGGCTATGATCGCCATATTGCACTCGAAGAACCATTATTTGAACTGGGTAAACAACACCTATCGGAAACCGAATTACAAACGATGGGAAAAATCATGTCCGAGCGCAGAAAAGTGTAATGAAAAAAGGATGGGTAAATGAACTATCAACTTGATTTAACGGAGTTTACTTGTCCTTTACCATTACTTACGGCAAAAAAAGTTCTTGCCCAGTTAGAATCGGGCTCTAACTTAATTTTGCAACTTAACCATAATAGCTCTCCGACAGATTTTGAATTACTCTGTCAAGAAAAAGGCTATCGCTTAATTTCTCTTGAACAAGAAACCAAAATTTGGCGTTTGGTTATTCAGAAATAATTAATCTCTAAGGATTCATAAAATGAAAAAATTTATTTTAATAGCACTAACAATGAGTTTAACCGGTTGTCTCGGAACCGAATTATCAACATCAAATAAACCTTATAATCCACAATCTGATGCCAGAATTCGTTTATACGGACAAAATGGCAGATATTCTACCATGTCATTAATGATCAATGGTAAGAAAGAAGAAATTACTGTTGGTGGTGGTTTAAAACAAGCTTTCAGTTCAATGGTTGGTACCAAAGAAAATGAAAGTATTGGTATGCCGGCAACACCATTAAGTAAAGATCCGTCAGCGCATTCAAAGCTGTTGTCCGGAGTTTTCTTCAAAGAATTTGTTATCCCAGCTAATGGTGTAATAACTGTAAACAATATTATTTCTGCTCCTCAAAACCCTTCACTAAACTCTGAATTTACAAAGTTTTTTTCCG
The DNA here is from genome assembly GCA_905373425.1 of uncultured Mesocricetibacter sp. GTDB lineage: Bacteria > Pseudomonadota > Gammaproteobacteria > Enterobacterales > Pasteurellaceae > CAJPST01. Next base: position 4,544 of record CAJPST010000119.1, on the reverse strand, counting down.
AATATATCACTATTGATGTAAATACGGTCAAAAATTGTTCAGGCAATGAAATTTCCTTTATTCCTCAAGCAGGCAAAGATTATGAGGTTGCCCCCGTCAGTTCAGGCAAAAATTGTGGTGTAACTGTTTACGAAATCCAATAACTTGCATAGGCGCATCGAAGGTGCGCCTATCTTGATTATAAAAGAGCGGTCAAAATTCCGACCGTTTTTATAATTTCACTAAGATCATTTTCACTTTCAGCAAAATTTATGCTATTTTAGCGACCTGTTTTTTATCAAAAATCTTAACTTAAAAAGGAATATTCAATGGAAGCTCAACAAGGCAGTCCAATGTCAATGTTATTTATTTTTATTATCTTCGGATTGATTTTCTATTTCATGATTTATCGTCCGCAGGCAAAACGTAATAAAGATCACCAAAAATTAATGTCCGAATTAGCCAAAGGAACCGAAGTTCTAACTTCCGGCGGACTAATTGGTAAAATCACTAAGATTACTGCTGATAGTGATAATGTAGTTATCGCGTTAAACGAGACTACCGAAGTCAGCATTAAACGCAACTTTATTGTTGCAGTGTTGCCGAAAGGTTCAATTAAAACTCTTTAATATCAATCCATTCCTCAGGGGAACAAAAAATCCATGTTAAACCGTTACCCTTTATGGAAGAATCTAATGGTGATCCTTGTGATCGCCATTGGTCTTTTATATTCTCTTCCAAATATTTACGGCGAAGATCCTGCTGTGCAGATTTCCGGTACTCGCGGTCAGCAAGCAACAAGCGCTACGCTTTCCGAGATTCAGAGTCTGTTAAAAACTAATAATTTAACTCCCAAATCTACTACATTGGAAAACGGCTCGATTTTGGTTCGTTTTAACAATACCGATGATCAGCTGTTAGCCAAAGATAAAATCAGTGAGAAGTTGGGACAAGCTTACTCCGTGGCATTAAACCTTGCACCGGCTACGCCAAAATGGCTAACCGATATCGGTGGCAATCCGATGAAATGGGGCTTGGACTTGCGTGGCGGTGTGCGTTTCTTAATGGAAGTGGATATGAACACAGCATTGAGCAAACGCCAGGAACAATTACAAGACAGCCTACGTAGTGAACTACGTAAAGAACGTTATCAATACAGTGCTATAAAGAGCGGTGAAAATTTCAGTAGTTTAGTGACATTGACGAAACCTGAACAACTCGAGGCAGCGCAAGCATTCTTACGTAAGCAGCACCCAAGCCTGAATGTTCGTAGCATTAACGAAAATACTATTTCTTTAAGCCTGTCCGAAGCAAGCCTAAACGAAACCCGTGAACATGCGGTGGAACAGAACTTAACTATTCTACGCAAACGGGTGGAAGAATTGGGCGTTGCCGAACCGGTTATTCAACGTCAAGGTGCAGAGCGTATCGTTGTGGAATTACCGGGGGTACAAGATACCGCTCGGGCAAAAGAAATTTTAGGTGCGACTGCAACACTTGAATTCCGTTTAGTGAATGGTAATGTCAGCCCCGATGCGTTAGCGCGCGGTATTGTGCCATCCGATACAGAAATTAAATTAAATCGAGAGGGCCGACCTGTTGCCTTATTTAAACGCACCATATTAGGCGGTGAGCATATTACAGGCGCGTCATCAGGCGTGGATCCGCGCAGTGCCAGTCCGCAAGTGAGCGTTACATTGGATAGTGAAGGTGGCGATATTATGTCTGCTACTACCCGCGATAACCTGCATAAACCAATGGCGACCCTATATGTGGAATATAAAGACAGCGGCAAGAAAGATGCCGACGGTAAAACATTACTGGAAAAACACGAAGAGGTGATCAACGTCGCCACTATTCAAGGGCGTTTCGGAAGTCAGTTCCAAATTACCGGGATAGACAGCCCGGCGGAAGCGTTGAACCTTGCAGTGTTATTGCGTTCCGGTGCGTTAACCGCTCCGATTCAAATTGTTGAAGAACGAACTATTGGACCATCATTAGGTGCGCAAAACGTAGAACAAGGTCTCAAAGCGGGACTTTGGGGATTGGCAATCGTAATCGTCTTCTGTGTGGCTTACTATAAAATGTTTGGTATCTTTACCACCGTTGCTTTGATAGCTAATATGGTATTGTTGGTCGGCTTGATGTCATTATTACCGGGCGCGACTCTCACCATGCCGGGAATCGCAGGGATTATTTTATCCGTCGGGATGTCGGTGGATGCCAATGTACTTATTTTTGAGCGAATAAAAGAGGAAATCCGCAACGGTCGGCCAATTCAGCAAGCTATTCATGAAGGATACAACGGTGCTTATACCAGTATTTTTGATGCCAATCTGACGACTATTTTAACCTCCGTCGTACTTTATGCGGTGGGAACCGGTCCGGTGAAAGGCTTTGCTATTACCCTTTCCCTTGGGGTCGCGATTTCCATGTTTACCGCCATTACCGGCACACGTGTGTTGGTGAACTGGGTATACGGCGGCAAACGGGTTGAAAAACTATCAATTTAATGTGCGGAGAATTATTGTGAGTTTAATAACAAATAACAAACAAAAACACGAATATAAAGGCGTAGGTTTACCTTTCGCCTTAATCCGTTTTCTAAAATTCCGCAAATGGAGCTACCTGTTTTCGTTCCTGCTTACAACTGCCTGCTTTGTTTGTATTTTTACAAAAGGCTTTAACTGGGGATTGGATTTTACCGGTGGTGTGGTGATCGATACACATTTTTCACAACCGGCTAATCTGGACAGTGTAAGAACTACATTAGAGACTAACGGTATTAATAGTGCTATCGTACAAACCACGGGCAGCACAAGTGATGTGATGATTCGTCTTCCTGCCACAATCAGCGATGCGCAAATCGGCGATAAAATCAAAAACATACTCGGCTCATTAGATCCTAATCTACAAATCCATAGTGTTGAATTCGTCGGTCCGAATGTAGGGGAAGAGCTGGCGCAAGGCGCAATTTACGCGACACTTCTAACGTTGATCATGCTACTCGGCTATGTAGGAATGCGTTTTGAGTGGCGCTTGGCAACTGGTGGTATTCTTGCCTTAGCCCATGACGTAATTGTCACGCTAGGAGTATTTTCCTTCCTGCAAATTGAAATGGATCTGACCTTTGTGGCGGCAATTTTGTCGGTGGTCGGTTATTCCTTAAATGACAGTATTGTGGTATTCGACCGCGTACGGGAAAACTTCCGTAAAATCCGTCGTTTGGAGTCAGAAGAAATTATCGATATCTCTCTGACCCAAACCCTATCCCGTACATTGATGACCTCGATAACCACGTTATTTGTGGTATTTGCCCTGTTATTCTTCGGCGGTCCGTCGATTCACAGCTTTTCGCTGGCACTATTAATCGGGATTGGTTTTGGTACTTATTCTTCGATTTTCGTAGCTATAGCGACAGCCTTTGACTTAGGCTTAAAACGCGAACATATGCTGATTAAAGTTGTAGAAAAAGAAGAATTTGAGGAAGGTTTCTAACATCTGAAACAGCATAACCGCAACCGAAAAAACGGCTGAAAAACTAACCGCACTTTTCCAATTAATTAACCGAAAAGTGCGGTTAAAAATTTCGCCATTTTTTACATCGCCCTAATAACATCTTATCTATCTGAATTAATTATTATTTTTATATCAAGAAGTCATCAAAAATGCAAAGCTCCTCAATTTAAGATATAATCATAAAAAGATTTTGTTATTTTTAAGTCGTTAGGAATGATATGAAAACCCTGCTTCGCGTACTGCTATGTCTATCTCTGCCGCTCTTTGCTTCGGCGGAAAATGCGTTGGAGCAACAACGCCAAATCTATCAAAAACTCAACCTATTGCTAAATTTACCACAAAATCCGCAAACACAGACGGACGCATTGCAATTACTATCTCAGATTCTCGATTACCCGCTTTATTCCTACGCGGAATATAAATTCCTAACCAGTCGCAAAGATAATCTGACATTTAGCGAAATTGAAGGTTTTCAACAACGCAATCCATTTTCACCGCTGACCGATAAATTAAAAAAACAATGGTTGGATGAAACGTATAAGAAAAAAGATTGGGCAGCGGTATTCACTAACGAAAGCAATTTGCCAAATGACAAGACGACACAATGTATTACATTACAGGCGCATATTTATACTGCCAAATCGCCGGCTCAAACCGTTGTACTTCATCAACCACAACTGACCGAACTCTGGCTAACCGCTGAGAGCCTGCCACCGCAATGTGCGACGACGTTTGAATTATGGTCCCAATTCGGTGACTTAAACGATAATTTGGTGCAACAACGCGCACTATTGGCATTCGAGCAAAATAACACCACATTATTAGCGGCGTTACCTAAATTCAGTAAAGACGCTTCAACCCGCCAATGGATAAACGAATTAGTTAAACTGGCGCGTGTTCCACACAAAATATGGGATAAAAACAGCCCGTTTTATATCGAAAAGCTCAATGCGGCAAATCCGCAGGACAAACGAATTTTACTGGCCGCTTATCCCAATTATCTAAAAAGCATTAAAGAAAGCGATATCGGTCAAACGGTTCAGTTA
>CAJPST010000118.1 GCA_905373425.1 uncultured Mesocricetibacter sp. | reverse complement strand
CAACAAAGTAGAAGAAATTTTTAAAGAAGAACGCCAATTTGAGCCGAATGATAATGTCGAAACAGAACTTTATGCCGGTTTCTTCAGCAATAATGATAAAAATAATTTGGCCATTTTGCGCCAACTTCCACCGGAAAAACTGTCTGAACACGGTTTAACTTTTGAAGATAAACGAATTCCGGAATTACTTTTTCATTATCGTGCGCGTCATTTCTATAAAATGCTAACCCGTACCGAACAATTAAAGTGGGATAAATATCGTCGTCGTAAATTGGAACAAAGTGCGGTTAAATTTTCAGAGGATTTGCAACGGCTGGGGGAAGAGAACGCAAATAACCCTGAAAATTTGGCGTTATTACAGAAAGTGTATGAATATGGAACGAAATTACTAAATCTAGTTTAAGGGAAGAAAAATAAGTGTATTTTCATAATTGGAGAATGGTTGTTTTTATGTTGTATGTTGCGTTTCCTTCAGCTATGTGAATCTAAGAAAAAGAGATAGAGAGTTTAATTATTAAACTTGCATAATCCCTAAAAATCCCTTAAAATTCGCACGTTTTTTGCTTCGTTCATGAGGCAATTGATTTTTGTCTTCTGCTTGGCAGCGACATTGCTTTAAATGACTAGAGGAATAAGATTATTAAAACCGTAAAAAAAGCCCCCGTAACTAATCGTCCAAATCGAATTAACGATGAGATTAGAGTAAAAGAAGTCCGTTTGATTGACCAAGATGGTGAACAAGCGGGTATTGTTCCTATCCAGCAGGCTTTGGATATGGCGGAGCAGGCGAGTTTGGACTTAGTCGAAATTAGCCCGAATGCGGAACCACCGGTGTGCCGTATTATGAATTACGGTAAATTCCTTTATGAAAAAACAAAAAATGCCAAAGAGCAGAAGAAAAAGCAGAAAGTTGTGCAGGTGAAGGAAATTAAATTCCGTCCCGGCACAGACGAAGGCGACTATCAGGTAAAACTACGCAGCCTGATTCGCTTTTTGGAAGATGGGGATAAAGCCAAAATTACCGTTCGTTTCCGCGGACGTGAAATGGCTCACCAAGACATTGGTTTAGACGTGTTAGAGCGTGTTAAAAACGATCTGGCCGAGATTTCCGTGGTGGAATCCGCTCCGGGTAAACTCGAAGGTCGCCAAGCCGTTATGGTGCTCGCCCCTAAAAAGAAATAATCAGAGCTTTTCAAGTAACAAAAGTGCGGTGAAAATTCCGAGTGTTTTTTCAACTGCACTTTTATTCGCCTGATTATGAAATTATCGAAGCCTTTAATATTTAAAGGCGTAATTAACTTAAACAATGCGGAGTTATTAAACAATGCCTAAAATTAAAACAGTACGTGGTGCTGCTAAGCGTTTCAAAAAAACAGCTTCTGGCGGTTTCAAACGTAAACAATCTCACTTACGTCATATTTTGACTAAAAAGACAACTAAACGTAAACGTCATTTACGTCATAAATCAATGGTTGCGAAAGCAGACCAAGTTTTAGTAGTAGCTTGCTTACCATACGCATAAGCCGTTATTTAAGCAAAACGTACGATTAGTTCAATTAGTTAAAAATATTTCATAGGAGATTAAATAATGGCTCGTGTAAAACGTGGTGTTATTGCAAGAGCACGCCATAAGAAAGTTCTTAAGGCTGCTAAAGGTTATTATGGTGCACGTTCACGCGTGTATCGTGTTGCTTTTCAAGCTGTGATCAAAGCAGGTCAATACGCATATCGTGACCGTCGTCAACGTAAACGTCAATTCCGTCAATTGTGGATTGCGCGTATCAACGCAGCGGCTCGTCAAAACGGTTTATCTTATAGCAAATTTATCAACGGTTTGAAAAAAGCGTCTGTTGAAATCGACCGTAAGATCCTTGCGGATATCGCAGTATTTGACAAAGTAGCTTTCACTGCATTAGTTGAAAAAGCTAAATCTGCGCTTTAATTATAAAGCACGGAAAAATTAGGGCGCTGAAAAGCGTCCTTTTTTATATCCGTTTTTTCGTACGAAATTTTCTAGCATAAATCGTTATAATCTTTTAGCAAATTTCGTTATAATTGTACGAATTTTTTGTTTTCTATAAAATCTATTATGAGTCAGTTTTTCTATATTCATCCTGAAAACCCGCAGTTGCGGTTGATTAATCAAGCCGTGGAAATTTTGCGTAACGGCGGTGTAATTGTTTATCCGACGGATTCAGGATATGCCCTCGGTTGCATGATTGGGGATAAGCACGCGATGGATCGCATCGTAGCTATCCGCCAGTTACCTGAAACGCACAATTTTACCTTAGTTTGCAGTGATTTATCGGAGTTATCTCATTATGCTGTTGTGCCTAACGCTGCTTATCGGCTAATTAAAAATAATACACCGGGGCGTTATACGTTTATTCTCACAGCAACGAAAGAATTACCGCGTCGTTTGATGACTTCTAAACGTAAAACCATTGGTATTCGAGTGCCGGACAATCAAATTGCGCTGGATTTATTGAAAGTCCTGGGTGAGCCGATTTTATCCTGTTCATTGATGCTGCCGAACGAGGAGCATATCACTCAATCTGATCCGGAGGAAATTCGGGAGCGTTTAGAGCGTCAAGTGGATTTGATTATTCACGGTGGTTATTTAGGACAAGAACCGACTACAGTGGTTGACTTAACTGAAGCGCAACCTGTTATTATTCGCGAAGGTAGCGGTTCACTCGCTCCTTTTATTTAATCTGACGCTTGGGAAAGCGACTTTCTATATATGAAATATAGAATATAGGATAATTTATGGTATTTCGACAAAACAGTCGTACTAAAAAATCGGCTGAAAACCAACCGCACTTTAAGCGTGAAACAGAGAAAGGCGTACATAAAAGTGCGGTCAAAAAACAAGGCGATTTTTCAAAGCAATCCACGTCAAAGGCGGTTGCTGCTAAAACTGCAGTTAAGCCGATGAAAAGCGGTCATGTGAAAGGAGAAAAATTACACAAAGTATTAGCCTGTGCAGGGCAGGGATCGCGCCGTGAAATCGAAGCAATGATCTCTCAGAATCGCGTTAGCGTGGATGGAAAAATCGCAAGCTTAGGCGATCGCATTGATGTTAATTCAGGTGTAAAAGTTCGTATTGACGGGCACCTTATCAATTTAATGCAAGTTCAGAAAGAAGTCTGTAGGGTGTTAATGTATTACAAGCCTGAAGGGGAGTTATGTACGCGTCATGATCCTGAAGGTCGTGCTACTGTATTCGACCGTTTACCGCGCTTAACCGGTGCGCGTTGGGTTGCGGTAGGACGTTTGGATATCAATACCTCCGGGTTATTACTATTTACGACCGACGGTGAACTTGCTAATCGCTTAATGCATCCGAGTCGTGAAGTTGAGCGTGAATACTCCGTGCGCGTTTTCGGTCAAGTGGATGATGCTATGTTAGTGCGGTTGAAAAAAGGCGTACAATTGGAAGATGGTCCTGCTAATTTCAAAACGATTAAACCTGTCGGTGGGACAGGATTAAATCAGTGGTTTGATGTCACCTTAATGGAAGGGCGTAATCGAGAAGTCCGTCGTTTATGGGAAAGTCAAGGCATTCAAGTTAGTCGTTTAATCCGCATCCGCTACGGTAATATTAAGCTGATGAAATCACTACCGCGTGGCGGTTGGCAGGAAATGGATTTGGAAAATGTGAATTACTTGCGCGAATTAGTAGGATTACCACCGGAAACAGAAAGTAAATTAGACGTTACTAAAAAAACACAACGTGCCAAAACAGGACAAATTCGTAAAGCAGTGAAACGCTATGCAGAATTAAGTAAGCGTTATAAAAAATAAGCTGAAAATTCACCGCACTTTTTATTTTAAGCTCCCGATTTAAGCGATTATCTGAAATGTGCGGTAAGCAATGAGAAGATTTATGAAAATCCAGCAATTACGTTATATCGTTGAAATCGCTAATCAAAATTTAAATGTTACCGAAGCGGCTAATTCGCTTTATACCTCACAGCCTGGGATCAGTAAGCAGGTAAGGCTGCTTGAGGAGGAGCTCGGATTGGAGATTTTTGAGCGTAACGGAAAACATATTAAAGCAATTACTCCTGCCGGCAAGAAAATTATTGCCATCGCCCGCGAATTATTGGTTAAAACACAAGCAATTAAAGCGGTTGCAACCGAATATACTCAGCCTAATCATGGCATATTACGTATTGCCACGACTAACACGCAAGCCCGCTATGTATTACCCTCGGTTGTTGAGCGTTTTTCGGCGCAATATCCTGATGTTAGTTTACATATTCACCAAGGTTCGCCTACTCAAATTTATGACGCGTTATTATCAGGGGAAGTGGATCTGGCTATTACTACCGAAGCACAATATCTATTTGATGATGTGGTTTTGCTACCATGTTATCGTTGGAATCGTTCGGTCATTGTGAAGTCTGACCACCCGTTGGCTAAATGTAAAGAATTAACGCTGGAAGAACTGGGAAAATATCCGCTGGTGACTTATACCTTTGGTTTTACCGGAATGTCCGATTTAGATTATGCGTTCAATAAAGAGGGAATTTTGCCAAATATTGTTTTTACGGCAACGGATGCAGATACTATTAAAACCTATGTGCGTTTGGGAATAGGCGTGGGGATTATAGCGTCAATGGCTCATACGGAGGCTGATACGGATTTGGTTGCAATTGATGCGAGCCATTTGTTTAAATCCAGCACGACGCAGATTGCATTTAAACATAGTACATTTCTGCGTAATTATATGTATGATTTTATCAATTTCTTTTCACCGCATTTGACACGTTCTTTAGTAGAAAAAGTAGAGCGTTTGCGTGATCGTAATGGTGTGCAAAAATTGTTTGAAAAAATAGCGCTTGAAGTGCGCTAGATTATTACTTAAGATTGTGTGGTCTCTTTATAAGACTTAATAAAACTTATTGATTTTTAAGAAGGATTACACACAATGAAAATATCCAGAATTTTTACGGTTACGCTTGGTTCTTTAGTATTAGCCGCTTGTACTCAAACTACGGAGCAGAATGCTAAACCACAAGAGAAACATAGCCATTGGGGCTATACGGGCCATGAATCTCCGGAACATTGGGGTGAACTTTCTCCAAAATTCCGTATTTGTGGTGAAGGTAAAAACCAATCACCGGTAAATATCACAAATGCGATTGATGGAAAATTATCGCCAATAAAAATGGATTATCATCCTTCTAATGTAGAAGTGGTTAATAATGGTCATACCATTCAAGTGGACTTCAAAGACACCACTAACGTGTTACAGTTTGAAGGAAAATCCTATACACTTAAACAATTCCATTTCCACGTGCCGAGTGAAAACCACATTAAAGGGAAATCCTTCCCGTTCGAGGCTCATTTTGTTCATGCTGATGCGCAAGGTAACTTAGCTGTAGTTGGCGTATTATATGAATTAAAAGGTGATAATCAACGCTTAGCGCCTATTTGGAAAAATTTACCGTCAAAAGCAGGGGAGAAATATACTCTTGAAACAGCATTTGATCCTGCAACATTAATTCCTAAAAAACGGGATTATTACCGTTTTAACGGTTCTTTAACTACACCTCCTTGCTCTGAAGGCGTAAATTGGTTAGTGTTGAAGAACTATGATACCATTGGTCAAGCTCAAGTAGATGCATTCTCTGCTTTGATGCATGGTAATAATAATCGTCCTATTCAACCTATTAATTCTCGAGTGATCGTAGAATAAAATTATAAGATATTTGTGTAATAACTGATTATCAGGCGTAGCTTCTATATAGATAGTTTACGCCTGTTTTTTTAATTACTTACTCATTTCTTTAATTTGCTCTGAGTTTAAATGCCCCGCGACAACTTTTTTTATATTTAGCTCTGAATTCAGAAAAACACTGGAAGGATACCCTCTGACATTTGTTCTTTTTAGAACCTCACCTTTTTCGTCTAATAATACAACGATATTCTTATATTCTAATCCTTTATACCATTCGATAAATTTTTCGCTGCTTTTTTCTCCTTTTTGATCCGGAGAAACAATCGTAATGACTTCAAAACCTTTATTTGGAACTGTACTTAACTCGTCAATTTCAGCTAATCCGGCCAAACAAATTGGACACCAAGATGCCCACATTTTAATATAAATATTCTTGCCTTTATATTTTTCTAATGTCACAACATTATTATTAATATCTTTAAATTGAATATCCTGCAAACTTTTATCTCCTTCTGCAACTGCATTAAAACTAAGTAACATTAAAATCAAACCGAATATTTTTTTCATTTTTTGTTTTCCTATACTATGTTACATGAAAATATGTAACTTATTGGTAATTAGTAAAATTCCCATTAAAATAATCAGTATTCCACCAATAAATTTGAATTTATCCAAATGTTTGTTTAATAATTTGCTTCTTTTTAATAATTCATCGGAAAAGAATGAAAACATAACGAAAGGCAATGACAAACCTAATACATAAACAAACATCATTCCACCGCCGTAAAGTGCGGAGCTTTCGTCTCCTGACAGTGCCAATACAGATGTTAAAATTGGCCCGATACAAGGAGTCCAACCAAGACTAAAGGTTAATCCCAATACAAGGGCTTCTAACGAAGAATTTTTCCCATCAGTTTTAATTTCCACTAGCTTGGTATGTTCCAGAAGATTAATTTTCAGAATACCCAATTGATGAATACCAAGAATAATCACAATAATACCGGCAATGACACGGATTGTGTTGCTAAATAAGATACTTCCCAAGAAACCGAAGCTGAACCCTAAACTAACAAATGTCAACGATAGGCCCAAAATAAATAGCAACGTATTTAAAATTTTCCTCCCACCCTTACTCAGAATACCCAAATAAACTGGAACAATTGGAAAAATGCAAGGTGACAGAAAAGATGCTAATCCGGCTAGAAAAACACTACCGA
>CAJPST010000117.1 GCA_905373425.1 uncultured Mesocricetibacter sp. | reverse complement strand
AATTGGATAAATTTGAAAAAATGGCGGAAAGCTGGTGGGATCCGCAGGGAGATTTTAAGCCGATCCATCGCCTGAATCCGTTACGCTTAAAGTATATTTTACAGCACAGCCATGGTTTAGCGGGAAAGCGTGTATTAGATGTAGGTTGTGGCGGTGGTATTTTGTCGGAAGCAATGGCAATGCAGGGAGCAAATGTGACAGGGATCGATATGTCTTTCGCGCCACTAGAGGTTGCTAGAAGACATGCTCAGGAAAGTGACTTAAATATTGCTTATCTGCAAACCACTATTGAAAAAATGGCGGAAAAATCGACCGCACTTTCTGAAGAAAAATTTGATGTTATTACCTGTATGGAAATGTTGGAGCACGTGCCCGATCCAAGTTCTGTTATTATAAATTGCAAACGATTGTTAAAACCAAACGGTATAATTTTTTTCTCGACGATTAACCGCACATTAAAGGCCTGGGCTTTGGTTGTGCTAGGCGCAGAATATGTGTTGAAAATGCTACCGAAAGGTACGCATGATTATGATAAATTTATCAAGCCCGCAGAGTTATTGGCTTGGTGCGATCAAGCAGAATTGGAATGTTATGATATGAAAGGTTATCACTACAATCCGCTTACCAGACAATTTTGGCTTAATCGCGATGTAAGTGCGAATTACATGGCGGTGTTTCGCTAATTGAATTGTAATCAGACAGAGAAAAGTGCGGTTAAAAAATCCTGAGTTTTTTAGCCGCACTTTTTTATTTTGAGATTTTAGCTTAATGTTGCAAAAGCAATATCCGCTGCGGCTAAGGTACGGTCAATATCAGCATCGCTATGTGCTAAAGACATAAATCCTGCCTCAAAAGCGGATGGAGCAAGATATACGCCTTGTTCTAACATTTTATGGAAAAAGATTTTAAATTTTTCCGTATCGCACGCCATAACATCCTGATAACTTTCCACTTTTGGATTATCCGTGAAGAATAAGCCGAACATTCCTCCAACATAATTCACCGTAAACGGCACGCCGTGCTTGTCCGCACGTTTTTTTAAGCCGAGCGCGAGTTTTTCCGTCATTTTCGTTAAATGCTGCTGATTGCCGTCTTTTTTTAGTTCGTTTAGGCAGGCTAACCCGGCTGCCATGGCAATCGGATTGCCGGATAATGTTCCGGCCTGATAAACTGCACCGAGCGGAGCAATGTGCTGCATAATTTCTTTTTTGCCGCCAAATGCACCAACCGGCATTCCGCCGCCGATAATTTTGCCTAAACAAGTTAAATCAGGTGTTACACCATAGTGGGCCTGCGCTCCGCCAAGTGCAACACGAAAGCCGGTCATAACCTCATCAATGATAAATACGGCACCGTATTGATCGCACAATTTACGTAAACCCTGTAAAAAACCGGCTTTAGGTGGAACACAGTTCATATTACCGGCGACAGGTTCAACGATGATGCAGGCAATTTCATCCGGATATTGCTCGAAAGCGGCTCTTACCGAATTAAGGTCGTTGTAGTTACAGGTTAGCGTATGTTTAGCGAAATCTGCAGGAACGCCGGGAGAATTCGGCTGTCCAAGGGTTAGTGCGCCGGAGCCGGCTTTAACAAGCAAACTGTCTGCATGACCGTGATAACAACCTTCAAATTTGATGATTTTATCGCGTTTAGTATAGCCACGTGCCAGACGAATGGCAGACATTGTAGCTTCCGTGCCCGAGCTAACCATTCGGACCATTTCGATAGACGGAATTAATGAGCAAACCAGTTCTGCCAGATCGATTTCTAACGGCGTCGGAGCACCAAAGCTTAGCCCATTTTCTGCAGTTTTTAATACGGCATTTAAAATAACGGGATGGTTATGGCCTAAAATCATTGGCCCCCAAGAGCCGACATAGTCGATATATTGTTTGCCGTCGGTATCATAAATATATGCGCCTTGTGCCTTTTGAATAAATATGGGCGTGCCGCCGACACCTTTAAATGCACGGACGGGCGAATTTACGCCACCGGGAATAACTTGTTGGGCACGGGAAAAAAGTGCGGTCGAATTTTTCATTATTTTTCCTTTTGATTTAATGTAGTACAGAATTTGGTTTATTGTACTGCAAAATGAGATAAATTTTTGTAATTTTTACGAAAATAATGTATCGACCGAGTATTTAGTGGTATGCTTGACAAAAATTGTCAGTAGGAAAACTTTTGACGGAATTTTAAGGTATAAACTGAATTATGTGGTGGCTTGATTTACTTCTAACATTTGTAGCAGCATTTTTAACCATTTTAGTTGCGCGTCCCATTGCAATTAAAATCGGCTTGGTGGATAAACCGAATTATCGAAAACGTCACCAAGGCGCAATTCCGCTAATCGGCGGAATTTCATTATTTATGGGGAATTTGTGTTTTTATTTGTTGCAATGGGATCAAACCAAATTACCGCAACTTTATTTATTCAGTGTTTTTATTTTGCTGGCTATCGGCATCTTGGACGACCGTTTTGATATAAGCCCGTTTCTACGGGCGGGCATTCAGGCTGTGCTGGCGCTAATGATGATTTATTACGGTCGGTTGTCGCTTGATCATCTTGGACAGATTATCGGGCCGTTTCAGGTGACATTAGGCACGATAGGAGCTATTATCACGGTGTTTGCCACTATTGCCGTTATTAATGCGTTTAATATGATCGATGGCATTGACGGTTTACTCGGTGGCCTTTCCAGCGTTGCTTTTGCCGGCATCGGTATTTTATTGGTATTGGATAACCAAATGGATTTGGCGTTATGGTGCTTTGCCTTAATTGTGGCGATAGTGCCTTACGCTATGTTTAACCTATGTATTCCGTTCGGTAAAAAATATAAAGTATTTATGGGAGACAGTGGTAGCACGTTGATCGGTTTTACGATGATTTGGATTTTGTTGCTTAGTACGCAAGGTAAAGGGCATCCTATGAATCCGGTGACTGCACTTTGGATTATTGCGATTCCGCTGATTGATATGATTGCAATTATTTTCCGTCGTTTACGCAAAGGAAAAAGCCCATTTCGCCCAGATCGTTTACACGTTCATCATTTAATGGTTCGCGCAGGTTTAACTCATCGCCAAGCATTTCTGGTAATTACTTTTTTTGCTGCGCTTTGTGCCGGATTTGGTATTTTAGGTGAAGTTTATTATATCAATGAATGGGTTATGTTTAGTTTGTTCATTGGTTTGTTTTTTATGTATGTTTATTCCATCACGCGTGCGTGGCGGATTACTCGGTGGGTTCGCCGTATGCGCCGTCGTGCTTTACGCAAACAAAAAGCACAATCCTAAATTAATGTGAGATAGAAATTACAAATGTCAAAGAAACCCGTTGTTATTGAAAAAGATTCGGTTGCTGTAGCAGACGAACCGGTTGTTATTGAAAAAAGACAGACTGAAAGTCTGGATTTAATAGAGTTTATTTTAGTATTAGTTAAAGGTTCATGGTTGATCGTTTTAGCGACCGTACTTTTTGCTGTTGGTGGCTATGCGTTAAGTTATCAAGCTAAACAACAGTGGACATCGGAAGCTGCACTAACAAAACCGACGACGGTTGAATTGGGTAATTATTACCCGCTGTCATCCTTAAATAAATTAATTAGTGGTGACAGTCCTAATGAACAAGCTGCTACAGAGGATATTCTTAATAGCACTTATCGCGAATTAAAGCGTCAGATAGCCGCTTTTGATACGATTGCGTTGTTTTGGGAGAATAGCGATTATTATAAAAATTTGGTTTCCGGAGATGAGGTAAAAGATCAAGAGATTTTAAATGATCTGATTAATAATACCGTTTTTATTGAAGGCAATGAGGAAAAAAATCAACCGGATAGAGTGATGATTCGGTTAGATAATCCAAAACATGCGACGGAATTGCTGTTGGCTTATATTAATTATGCCAATTTGACTGCCCAAAACGTGTTATATGCGGACTTTATAGTGCGTTGGAACACGTTAAAGGATCAAATCAATGTTGCTTCTCAAATTAACCTGCCTGTTGTACAAAACGGGCATATAACTGAGGGCAAGGCTTGGGAGGCAAAGGCAAAAATGATGAGTGCCGTTACGCCGAAATTTGATCATAAATTAAACGCCTTTCGTTATATAAAAGCACCGACGTTATCCGATAAGGTCTATCCGAATCGCTTCTTGTGGGCATCTATCACTGGGGCTTTTGGTTTATTTTTTAGTTGCGCATTAGTGTTAAGTTGGAATTTGCGTAAGAGAAAAAGAGAAGCGGCGGTTCGTGGCTAAATTAAAGGTTTTAACTGTTTTCGGTACACGCCCGGAAGCCATAAAAATGGCTCCGTTAGCACAAGCCTTGGCGCAGGATAGTGATTTTGAAGCTAAAGTTTGTGTTACCGCACAGCATCGTCAAATGCTTGATCAGGTGCTTAATTTATTTGCACTAACGCCTGATTTTGATTTGAATATTATGCGGAAAAATCAGGACTTAACCGATATCACTGCACATATTTTATTAAAATTGCGTGATGTTTTTGCCGATTTTAGACCTGATTTAGTGCTGGTGCATGGAGATACCACAACCAGTTTTGCCGCCTCACTTGCCTGCTATTATCATCAAATTCCTGTTGGACATGTTGAGGCGGGCTTGCGTACAGGGAATTTATACTTGCCTTATCCGGAGGAGGGCAATCGCTGTTTAACGGGAGTTATTGCCGATATTCATTTTGCTCCGACAGAAAATGCCAAACAAAATTTACTGCGTGAGAATAAAAATGCGAAGAGTATTGTTGTCACCGGGAATACGGTCATTGACGCATTATTGCAGGTAAAAAAAATACTGGAAAAACAGACCGCACTTTGTGAGCAGTTGGCGCAAAATTATGCTTTTTTAGATCCGAATAAGAAAATGATTTTGGTCACCGGACATCGCAGAGAAAGTTTTGGCAAAGGATTAGCCTCCATTTGTGCGGCATTGCGAGAAATTGCAACCCGTCATCAAAACGTACAAATCGTTTATCCTATTCATTTAAATCCGCAGGTTAAACAACCTGTAATGCAGTCTCTAAGCGGGATTGAGAATATTTATGTGCTTGAACCGCAAGATTATTTACCTTTTATTTATTTGATGAATCGTGCTGATCTAATTCTGACCGATTCGGGGGGCGTGCAAGAAGAAGCGCCAACTTTAGGTAAACCGGTATTACTAATGCGTAACATAACCGAACGTCCTGAAGCCGTGATGGAAGGAACAGTCAAATTAGTCGGCACAAATACGCAATTTATTGTGGAACAAACAGAAAGATTATTAACCGATCAAGCTGCGTATAAAGAAATGGCACAAGCGCATAACCCTTATGGCGATGGTAATGCTTGTGCACGAATTATCAATTCAATCAAACAATTTTATCAAGATTCATAATGGCAACATTCAATACAATCTGCGTTATTGGACTAGGTTATATCGGTTTACCAACTGCTGTCGCATTGGCGCGGGAGGGAAGAATTGTTATTGGCGTGGATATTGATGAGAAGGTCGTTAATAAAATTAACCGTGGTGAAACCCATTTTAACGAGCCGGAATTAACGGTCGCATTAAAAAGTGCGGTGGAAAATAACCGACTTTTTGCTACGACACAAGTTGACTGTGCCGATGTTTTTTTAATTGCCGTCCCAACCCCGTTAGACAAAGATCTAAAACCTGATTTAAGCTATATTGAAGCTGCGGCGGAAGCTATTGCCCCGGTATTAAATAAAGGCAATTTAGTGGTGTTGGAATCCACATCTCCTGTAGGGACTACGCAAAAATTGGCACATCAGTTGAAAGCATTGCGTTCCGATCTCACTTTTCCGATAGAAATCGGTAAGGAAGCGGATATAAACATTGCTTACTGCCCCGAGCGTGTATTGCCGACAAGAATCATGACCGAATTAATTGAGAATGATCGTATTATTGGTGGTTTAACTCCACAATGTACACAAAGCGCGGTGGATTTATACCGGATTTTTGTTAAAGGTGAATTGTTGTCGACTGATGCTCGTACAGCTGAAATGTGTAAGTTGACGGAAAATAGTTTTCGTGACGTGAATATTGCTTTTGCTAATGAGTTATCAATGCTCTGTGATCGGTTTAATATTAATGTCTGGGAATTGGTCGCGTTGGCAAACCGTCATCCAAGAGTAAATATTTTAGAGGCAGGGCCGGGGGTTGGCGGACATTGCATTGCGGTGGATCCTTGGTTTATTGTGTCGCAGGCTCCCGAATTGAGCCGTTTGATTCAGGCTGCCCGTGAAGTTAATGACAGTAAACCGCGTTGGGTGATTGAAAAAGTGAAAGCCACTTTGGCGGATTGTGTCACAGAGAAAAATATTACGCCCGAACAGGTTAGTATTGCCTGTTTAGGATTAACCTTCAAAGCTAACGCTGATGATTTGCGTGAAAGCCCGGCTTTGGAAATCGTGCAAAATTTAGCTAGTTGGCATACAGGTGAGCTATTGGCCGTAGAACCTTACATAGTCGAACGACCATCGCAATTGGCTTTAAATGTGAAAATGTGTGATTTTTCGACCGCACTTCAAAAAGCAGATATTTTGGTTTTATTGGTCGATCATAAAGAGTTTCGTAACTATCCATCAGAAAAAATTCGGCAAAAATTTATTGTTGATACGCGTGGCGTGTGGAGGCAATAGTGAGTAAATCGCTTGGTAAAGCGACATTGTGGACAGCCGGCGCAACGTTTGTTAAATTGTTTAGCGGTTTGCTGATAATCAAACTGCTTGCGTTCAATTTCGGCTCGGAAGGTTTAGGCCGGGCGGCTAATTACATGACATTATTAACGGTCTTATCCGTGATGGCGGGAGCAGGGATTTTTAATGGCATCACCAAATATGTGGCGGAATATGAACAGCATCCGTCGCAACTCCGGGCAGTTATTTCTACTTCAC